>DATASG010000184.1:0-4779 GCA_036269295.1 Vicinamibacterales bacterium
GCCGTCGCGTTGTCCGCGCACCTCGGCGCCTTCATCTGGGCGAGGAGATAGGTGCGCAGCGCGTCCGTCACGTTCGATCCGATGACGCCGAGCGCGGTGTCGGCGATCTGCAAGTCGGTCGCCTTGGCGATGATGTCGCCGGTGGCCGACGCGGAGCCCGGCGCGTCGTTCGAACTGCCCAGCAGAATCAGCCGGAACAGTCCTTCGAGGTAGGCCGCCAGATCGCGGCCGCGCGGGAAGCGCTGGATGGCACGGGCGACGGCAGGCATCTCTGACGGCAGGTGTGCCCGCCACAGATAAAGCTCGAAGAAATTCAGCGCGCCGTCGGCGTTGCCGCGATACGCGAGCCGCGCGATCTGTCCGAGTGCGATGTAGTACTCGTCCACCGCCGGCACCAGCGGATCGGAGCAGGCGCCCGGCGCGAGATTCAGCTCGATCCACTCGAACAGGTCGCGCGCGTGCAGCGGCTCGACCAGCGCCATCAGCTCCACGGCGCGGACCTGCAGCGTCACCCGCGTCAGCGCCGTGGCATTGGCGAACAGCTGCGCGCCCTGGCGGCTGTCGGGCGAAAGTTGCTGCGTCGTCGAGCGGCGGTGCTGTTCCGGCGCGGCGTACGCTCGCAAGTAGGCGGCGTCGAGCAGCTCGCGCCGCCACGCCCTGTCCACTTTGGGCAAGCCCGAGATCCGCAGCAGCACGTCGGCCTCGAACTCCGGCGGGACGCTGGCCGCGTCGGCCGCCAGCGCCTCGATGGCCGGATCCCGGCGCGGGGGACTCTGGCCGTGGAGCGCCGCCTCGAGGCCGGCGATCGCACACAGCACGCCGCAGACACGGAGCACTCGCCTCAATTCAGTGGCCTACGGCGTCCTCACCATCAGACGATCGACCGCGAGCGAGAGTTTGCGCCCATCGTCGCTGAGCCCGAGCTCCTTCGGCGACACCGCGCTGGACAGAAACAGCCTCAGCTCGTTGACGCCGATTTGCCAGGCCCGGCCCGGCGCCGGAAGCTCGACGTGCTGCCAGCCGTCTTTCAGCGTCACCGTGCCGATGACCGTGCCGTTCAGCGACGCGCTCAGCTGCTGCACCGCATCGGGCTTCGGCAGGTGCGGCTCGCAGACGATGTCGATCACGGCGTCGCGGCGGGAGCGGCGGGGAATGAGCATCTCCGCGCGGGTGCCGTTGATCCAGGAGAAGGTGATCTCGCCCTGCCGCTCGTCGCTCGAAAACCCTGAATAGAGGTAGGGTCGGTCCGCCACGGTGCCGGCGTCGATCGCCGCGTTGATCGGGATCATGAGCCAGGCGGCGATGGCGACGGCGCTGAATGATGCCGCCAGCGGCGCGCCCCACGTCGACGCCACGCCTCTCGTGCTCGTTTGCGGCAGCTCCGCGAGCGCGGCGCAGATCAGCAGCAGGCAGACATCGAAATACAGGTAGATGACCGGCCACAGCGTGGTCATGCTGAACGCGAGCAGCGCCAACGCCATCCACGGCAGCGGCCGCGCCCCTCGCCGGATCGCCGCCGCGATCAGCGCATACACCGCGGCCAGCACCGTAATCTGCACCATCTCCACCGCGCGGCTCCAGCCGCAGGCGATCAGCCATCCGGTGATCCCGATGGTGTGCTGTACCCAGGTGGTGGAGGTCCACACGAACCCCTTCATCACGCTTTGGTAGCTGCCGTAGAGCCCGTACTGCAGCGCCCGCGGATCCCAAATCGCGAACGGCAGGAACGGCAGCAACGTGGCCGCGGAGAGCAGCGCCGCCGCGACCGGCAAGCGCGGGCGTGCGCGATACCAGACCGCGATCAGCAGCACCGGCGCGATCGACACCATGGTGGTGCGCGCGACGATGAGCAGGCCGGCGGCGACCGCGGCGCCGTACCAGCGATCGCGGGCGACGAGCCACGCGAACAGGCCGAGCATCGGCCAGTAAACCGGCGTATGTCCAACCTCGATGAAGTGGCGCAGCTCCGGGCTGAGCGCCAGCGCCAGCGGCACGGTGAGCCAGGCCAGGGTCAGCGCCCGTTCGCCGCGCGCCGCCCAGGACACGGCCGCAATGCCGCAGGCGATCGGCACGAACAGGGCGCCGGCCAGGGTGATGAACCTGACGTCGGCGTGCAGGAGCACCGGGACGACCAGCGGCCCCCACATCGCCGGCCCGTACGGCATCGGTACGTCCCACGGCACATGGTAGATCGCGTACGGATCGCCGCCCTGCAGCAGGCGGTGGATCGCGAGCTGAATGACGACGAGCATGTCGGCGCGCTGGGGATCGTGAGGGTAGATCAGGATCTCGCGCAGCCAGCTGGCGGCGGTGACCGCCAGCAGAATCGACGCGGCGATGCCCGCGACCACCGCCGGCAGCTTTTGGAAAGGCGGCGTTGCAGCGGTTCCTGAGGGCGACCCGCGATCCCAGTAGCACGCGAGCACGACGTTGACGATGGTGAGGAGGATGGTGGCGAGCGCAAAGGCGATGGACGTGCCGAGCGCGGGCTCAGCGAAGGACGGGAGGGACAACAGCAGAACGTTCAGCGCCAGGAGCAAACAGCGCGCGACCGGAAGCACGGCGCGAATTGTACCGTTTCAGCCCACAGCCCCTAGCCTCTCTCCTTGAACACCCGGTACGGATCGATCGCCCGCCCCTGCCACCAGTGCCTGTCGGCGTTCAGCTCGAATACCGCGAAGTGCAGATGTGGCGTGTTGGGTGGCGCATTGCCGGTGGTGCCGACGTAGCCGATGATGTCGCCCTGCGAGACCATCTGCCCGTCCTTCAAGCCGTCGGCGTAGCGCTCGAGGTGCGCGTAGTAGTAGCAAAGCCGGCCCCCCGGATCGAACTGGTAGATGGTCAGGCCGCCCGCCTTGCTCGTGAACAGCTTCGCGATCGAGCCACCATCGACCGCGTGCACCGGTGTATTGCGTGGCGCGAGCATGTCCACCGCTTCGTGTGGCCGATTCCCGCCGCGCGTCTCGGCGAAGCCACGCTTGAGCGACTCGACGTCTTCGCCGTCGAGCGGCATGCGCAGGCGCCCGCGTTGAACATCGCCGGTCGTGGCCACAGGCGCAGGTGTCTTCGCCGGCGGCGCCCCGATGAAGGTGTCAGGCAGCGTCACGTCTGACCCGGCGGTTGCTGCGGTCGCCGGCTTCGGCGGCCCATGGGTTCTCAGCCAGCTGTCGACCGCGATCCCCGCGACAAAGGCGACGAAGATCGCCAACGGAACCGCCCCCCGCACTTGCGTCTGCCTCATTTGAATGTGACCGCGGTCCCCGGCTTCACCAGCGCCGCGACGCGTGCGGCGTCCCAGTTCGTCATCCGTACGCAGCCGTGTGACTGGGTGTGGCCGATGTTGCCCGGCTCCGGGGTGCCGTGCAGACCGTAGTGCTCGAGGTTCAGCGCGATCCAGACGACGCCGACCGGGTTGTTCGGCCCCGCCTTGATCGTCGCCTTCTCATCCTTTGGCTTTGCGTCCCAGAACAGATCCGGGTTGTAGTGAAAGACCGGATGCCAGCCGACGCCGGTGACCTTCCAGTCGCCCGGTGGCAGCGGATCGTGAATGCTGCCGCTCGACACCGGCGCGAAGAACACGAGCGTGCCATCGGCGCGGGTCGCGCGCAGCGCCGATTCCGCTTTCGAGACTTCGATCGTGACGTCGGCCGCCGCCGCGTCGCGCACCGGCCTGGTGTTCGGATCGAATGGCGTTACGCCAGGCACCTTGATCGACTGGCCCGCGGCGATCCGCCGCCCGCCATTGAGCTGCGCCAGGAGCGCCGGCGAGGCGTGAAACCGCTCCGCGATTGCCTCGGTGGCCGACTGGTAGCCGAGCTCGTCCAGCTTTGATTGGTCCTCCAACTTCGGCGGAATCTTCTCGAACGGCCCTTTTACGTCGGCGTCGGTGACGGTGTAGCTCGTCACCGTCGGCTCTGCCGAGTCTCCACCGAGCGCCTTCCACGTCTCGCAATCAGGGCGGCCGGTCGCCGGCAGCTTGTTGGCGGCCTGCAGCGCCGAGAGCGCGTGCGAGAAGTTCGCTCCGGGCTTGCCGTCGATCTGGCCCGGCGAGAAACCTTCGCGATCGAGCAGCACCTGGAAGCCGAGAAGGTCACCGCACGCCGGCTTCGCCGCCGCGGTGCTCTTCGCGGCCGGCTGGCGCGGCGGCGCGGTTCGCCGTCTCGCTTGCGCATGGAGATCCGCGTGCAATGCGATGCACGCGGTCGTGAACAGAACCAGCTGGGCGCTACGTTTGAACATCCTGCAGTCTGCGCTGCAGGACGTGTGCCGTAGGTCCGCTCCGGACCAGCTTACTTGCCGGCCGTCGCCGGCGTCAGCGTGCGCGCGTCCTGGCGCGACTTCATCCAGCTCTGCAGCTGCGCCATGTAGGTGTAGACGACCGGTGTCAGGAACAGCGTCACCAGCTGCGAGAACAACAGGCCGCCGACGACCACGAGGCCCAGCGGCTGCCGCGCCTCGCCGCCGGCGCCGTAGCCCACCGCGATCGGCAGCGCCCGGAGCAGCGCCGCCATCGTCGTCATCATGATCGGACGGAACCGCACCAGGCAGCCTTCGTAGATCGCCTCTTCTGCCTTCTTTCCGCCCCGCTCGGCTTCGAGCGCGAAGTCGATCTGCATGATCGCGTTCTTCTCGACGATGCCGATCAGCATGATCATGCCGACGAACGCGTAGATGTTGAGGTCCATCCGGAACACGATCAGCGTCACCAGCGCCCCGAACGCCGCCGAGGGCAGCCCGGAGAGAATCGTCAGCGGGTGGATGTAGCTCTCGTAGAGGATG
>DATASG010000185.1:0-2306 GCA_036269295.1 Vicinamibacterales bacterium
AGCGGCGCCGGCTGATCGGCGCCGGTGGTCTGCGTCACCACCGTCACTTCATCATCCTCGTTCAGATACCTGATGACGATGTTGAACATGAAGCGATCGAGCTGCGCCTCCGGCAGCGGGTAGGTGCCTTCGAGCTCGATCGGGTTCTGCGTCGCGAGCACGAAGAACGGCCGGTCGAGCGGATAGGTCCGCCCCGCGGCGGTGACGTGGTACTCCTGCATCGCCTCGAGCAGCGCCGCCTGCGTCTTGGGCGGCGTTCGGTTGATTTCGTCCGCGAGGATGATCTGCGCGAAGATCGGCCCTTTGACGAATCGCAGCCGCCGCGTGCCTTCCTGCTCGTCGAGGATCTCGGTGCCGGTGATATCCGACGGCATGATGTCGGGCGTGAACTGGATCCGCTTGAAGTCGAGATCGAGGATCTCGGCGAGCGTCTTGATCAAGAGGGTCTTGGCCAGTCCCGGCACGCCCGTGATCAGGCAGTGACCGCCGGTGAAGAGCGCGATCAGCACCTGCTCGACGACGTCGTCCTGCCCGACGATGACTTTGCGTAACTCGGCGAGAATCCGATCGCGGCCTTCCGCAACTTTCTCCGCGCTGACGCTGGCGACCGACGAATCCATGCGGGTGTCCTTAATGCGTGAGCGCGTAGATGATTTCGTTGATCGCCATCCGATAGGCCAGCGCGGTGTATTTGATGTAGCCGGGGTAGTCCTGGGCGTTGGACCACTCCCACCCGTCGCCCATGTCGGTGTCGAAGTTGATGAAGATCATCGGCCGGCCGGTGTCGTCCTGGATCATGCGCAAGTGCTGGGTGACGCCGCCCTTCTCCCACGTCCGTCCCGCCAGGAACGAACCGAGACCAGGAACCTGCGGGAACCCGTCCATCTTGTAGAAGCAGCTGAAGACCGGATGGTCCTTCGGCACCTCGACCCAGTTGCGATCCGGGAACAGCAGCTTCATCTGCTGCTCGAAGTCGGCCCACTCGGCCGGCCCGTGGAAGTCGTCCACCATCGCCGAGCCGCCGCGGGCGAAGAATTCCCGGAGGATCGGAATCTCGTTGGGCTGCAGCCGCATGCTGCTCGGCTCGACGAAGTAGATCCACGGATACTCGAACAGGCGCTTGTCGTCGATGGTCAGGAGAATCGCATCCTCGACCTGAATCGCGGTCGCCGTCTTGACCCGGCGCGAGAGGTTCTGTTCCGCCGCCGGCGCGTCGATTCCCCACGGCTCGCCGTAGAAATCCTGTTGCACGCGCCCGTTTTCGAACTTGTGGTGGTACTTCATGCGGACGAAGCGCCACTGCAGGCCGGCAAACCGATCGTCGGCGGCGGCGGGCAGCTGCGCGTCGACCCGCGGCTGCAGCGCCGGCATCAACGTGAACAGCCCCAGCAGGAGGGCGATGATCGCGACCCGGGTTTCGGTGGTGTCGCTCATCGGTCTACCAGCTTGAGCAGCAGTCCCTGCGCGCGTTCGTAGCCGGGTGCGATCTCCAGCGCCGACAGCACCTGCTTCTTGGCTTCGGCTTTCTTGCCGCTTTTGAAGTAGCTCTCGCCGAGATCCGTGTAGGCCGCCGCCTTGTCGACCGGGCCGAGCGCGATCACCGCCCGGAACTCACGCGACGCCGCGTCGGCGTCGTTGCGCGCTAGCGCGTAGCGCCCGAGCATCGTGTGCGCCTCGGGATCGAACGGATCGATTGCGGCGATGCGCTGATACACCGGGGTCAGCTTCGCCGCATCCTCGACCCCGGTCTGGCGCAGCAACCCGGCAAGCTGGCGCGCCGCCTCGACGTTGTTGAAGTCGACCGCGACCAGCGCCGTCAACTCGGCGATCGCGCGGGCAGGGTCCTTCTTCTCGAGCGCCATCGCCGCCAGCTGCTCGTGCGCGCTGCCCGGGCCGCCGGCGAGCGGTACCAGCGCCGCAGCGCGCTCGAACGCCTGCATCGCCTCGTCATTCTGGCCGGCCTTGCGCAGCGCCGTGCCGAGCGCCATCTGCACCGGGAAGCTGCGCGGGTTGGCCTCGGCAATCGTCTTCAGCGCCGGCGCCGGCAACGTCCGCAGCTCCTCGACGCCCTCGGGCAGCGCCATCGCGCGGCGCATCGTCCCGAACATCCGCTCGATCGTCTGGTCGAAACCGGTCTGCATCTGATCGAGATCGGTGCCAAGCGCCGCTTTCAGCGCCGCGTCGGTGTCGATGCCGGTCGCGTAGGCGCGCACCAGCTTGCGCAGCGCGGCGTCGCCGTAGGCGTTGACGATGTGCTCGACCAGCAGCGAGGCCTCGAAGTAGGCGAGCGAGATCGTCTTCGGGTT
>DATASG010000186.1:0-4380 GCA_036269295.1 Vicinamibacterales bacterium
AAGCAGAGGGCGACGGAAAGGGAGAGGCACCCGATCAGGATGAAGCCGATCGGGCTCCAGGCCCCGACCTGGGCGGCGACCTGCGCCGGCCACAGAAAGATCGCTCCGCCGATCACCTGATTGACGCCGAGCGCCGTGAGATCCCAGCGCCCGAGCGCGCGCCTCAGCGTGATCATCCGACGGGTTGTATCATGCTTCGGCGCTGACCCTCACCAACCCACCAATTCGCCAACTCTCTGCGTTAAACTGGAAGGCTATGTCCTCATCCTCAGCCGTCTTCAATGGCCGCCGCCGCGTGCCGGCCCCTGTCAACGAACCGATCAAGTCCTACGCGCCCGGCTCGCCGGAGCGTGCCTCGCTCAAGGCTCGCCTGAAGGCAATGGCGGCCGAGACCGTCGAGATGCCGCTCATCATCGGCGGCAAGGACATTCGCACCGGCGACACATCGCCGTCGGTGATGCCTCACGATCATCAACACGTGCTCGGCAGCTATCACAAGGCGACCGAGCAGCATGTCACCGACGCGATCGCCGCCGCCGAAGCGGCGCGCGCCGAATGGGCCGCCTGGGCGTTCGAAGATCGCGCCGCCGTCATCCTGAAGGCGGCCGAGCTGTTGACCACGACCTGGCGCGACACCATCAACGCGGCGACGATGCTCGGCCAGTCGAAGACGGTGTTCCAGGCCGAGATCGACGCGGCCGCGGAACTGGTCGACTTCTGGCGCTTCAACGCGCACTACGCCCAGGAGCTCCTCGACGAGCAGCCCTACAGCGACCACACGATGTGGAACCAGCTGGAGTACCGCGGCCTGGAAGGGTTCGTCTACGCGGTCACGCCGTTCAACTTCACCTCGATCGGCGGCAACCTGCCAACCGCGCCGGCGTTGATGGGCAACACCGTGATCTGGAAGCCGGCGTCGAGCGCCATCTACTCCGCCTACTACCTGATGAAGCTCTACGAGGCGGCCGGCATGCCGCCGGGCGTGATCAACTTCGTCCCCGGCGACGCGGGGATGGTCTCGAAGATCCTGCTCGGACACCGCGATCTCGCCGGCGTGCACTTTACCGGCAGCACCGAGGTCTTCAACAGCATGTGGAAGACGATCGGCGCCTCGATGTCCAGCTACCGCTCCTACCCGCGCATCGTCGGCGAGACGGGCGGCAAGGACTTCATCGTGGCGCACCCTTCAGCGGACCTGGACGCGCTCGCGGTCGCGATGGTGCGCGGCGGGTTCGAATTCCAGGGACAGAAATGCTCGGCCGCGAGCCGCGTCTACGTGCCGAAATCGATCTGGAACGGCGTGCGCGATCGCGCGCTGGCGATGATCGACGAGATCAAGATGGGCGACCCGGTTGACTTCCGCAACTTCATGGGTGCCGTCATCGACCGCCGGGCCTTCGATAAGATCAGCGAGTACATCGAGCACGGCCGCGGTCACGCCAAGATCCTGGCCGGCGGCAAGGTCGACGGCAGCAAGGGCTACTTCATCAGCCCGACGCTGATCGAAACCGCCGATCCCGGCTACAAACTGCTGTGCGAGGAAATCTTCGGACCGGTCCTCACCGTCCACGTCTACGACGATGCGAGGTGGGCGGAGACGCTGAAGACGGTGGACGCGACGTCGCCGTACGCGCTCACCGGCGCGGTGTTCGCGCAGGACCGCCGCGCCATCGTCCACGCGATGTCGGCGCTGCGGCACGCGGCCGGCAACTTTTACGTCAACGATAAGCCAACCGGCGCGGTCGTCGGCCAGCAGCCTTTCGGCGGCGCCCGCGCGTCCGGCACCAACGACAAGGCAGGATCGAAGCTGAACCTGACGCGCTGGGTCAGTGCGCGGACGGTGAAGGAGAACTTCAACCCGCCGAGGGACTATCGCTACCCCTTCATGAGCGAGGAGTAGCAGCAGTAGCGGAAGAAAGAAGGAACCGCCCGCCGGTTGCTGCCTTCATCGCTGACATCTATGGTCGCGGGATGATCCTGGCGAGGATCGCCCCCAACCCCATCGCCGCGACAACGGCGCCGCCGTGTCCGAGCAGCACGTGCCCGGGCGCGGTGTAGCCGCAGAAGAGCCGCAGGCCGGCATCCGCGATCAGCCCACAGCCCAGACCATAGAGCGCGCCGGCGAGCGCCGGACGCGTCGGTAGCGCCCGCGCGGCGAGAAACGCGGCCGCGATCAACGCCGGAATCGCCGAAATCGCCGACACCCTGAAGCAGCCGATCCCTTCCTCGAACCCTTGGCCCGGCTCGGGGCCGATGTTGAAGGCGGAGGCGGTCACCGCCAGCAGCACGACCGGAATCGCCAGGCCGATGACGATGGTGGCAGCGATCGCGCCGCGCGAGAGGCCACGGCCCGGAATCGACTCGCGCAGCGCCACGCCGACGATCACCAGGCCGGCCAGCGCCTGCCCGAACGAGAAACCCCACGCTTTCAGGAACCCGATCACCAGCATGTCGGAGCGGAAGAAGCGCAGGCCCGGCACGGAGAGGACGGTCGCCACGGCGAGCGGGATGAGCACGAGCGCGCGCACATACGGTGGGCGCAGCGGTTTGGTCGGCCGCAGGTCACGCCGTATTCTGTCGCGCAGCTCGTTGGGCGCGCTCACTTCAAATGCTCCCGCATCTTCTTCATCCCGCGGAACGCGCGCGTCTTCGCCGCGTTGACGCGAATCCCCAGCCGCGCGGCGATCTCGAGAAAGCTCCAGCCCTCGACATGGTGCATCAGCAGCGCCTGGCGCTGATCGGCTGGCACCTCGCGCAGCGCGCGCCGCACGGTGTCGCTCTCGGCCATGGTGTCGAGCGCGTCACGCACGACGTCGTTCGATCGCGCGTCAGCGACCAGCCGCTCCTCGAACCGCATCCTGCGTCCTGCGCTTCGCCGCTTCATCAAGTAGACGTGGCGGGCAATCGCGTACACCCACGGCGTTACCGGACGCCCCGGCTGATAGGTCCGGCGCGACCGGTGCAGCTGCAGAAAGGTTTCCTGGACCAGGTCGTCGGCGAGCGTGACGTCACGGCACTGCGACAGCAGGTAGCCACGCAGACGGCCAGCAAAAGCGGCGTACAACGCGTCGAAGGCCTCGATCTTTCCGTCAAGATAGGCCTGCATGTGGGCGCAGAGCTCGACTTCGGTCGCGTCCGGGCCCATGTCGTTCTTTGCCGCCGGACCCATGACGGTTACGCGACCGGCGCCGTCTTGGGCGCGGGGTCGAAGAACGGCGTCTTGACGGTCGTGGCACCTGTGACCACTCGCGATGATTCAGGCCCTCGCCCGGTGGCGGCGTGCGCGCGGGGACGGCGCATGCCGATGGACACGGCGCGTATTATAGACAGCCTTGGAGGCAGCAATGACAACCAGGTACACGGTAGCGGCGCTCGGCGCCGCGATGGTGTTGGGTGTGGCCGCGACCGCAGCGGCGGACGGCATCCTGATCGCTCAGAAGACGACCAGCGCCACCGGCACGGTCACCACTCACCAGATCGAAATCGAGAAGACGCGCATGCGCGCCGAGAGTGACGAAATCGGCGGCCGCAAAACGAAGATGGTGTTCGACGGCACGGCGCAGGTGATGCGCACCATCGATGACGAGGCGAAAACCTACACCGAGATGAGCAAGGCCGACATGGAGCGGATGAGCGCGCAGATGTCCGGGGCGATGGCGCAGATCCAGGAGCAGATGAAGAACATGCCGCCGGAGGCGCGCAAACGCATGGAGGCGGCAATGCAGGGACGTGGCGCGGCGGCCGGCGCGGCCGCGACGACCGAGTACAAGAAGATTGGCACGGACAAGGTCGGCAGGTGGACCTGCGACAAATACGAAGGGACACGTAACGCCGAGAAGGTCTCCGAGCTGTGCACGGTGCCGCCGGCGACGCTCGGCTTCACGCCTGCCGACTTCGAGGTCACCAGGCAGATGGCGGAGTTCTTCTCGAAGTTGGTGCCGCAGGCCGGCGACCAGCTGTTCCGGCTTGGGTCGCCGGCAGCCAACGGCTTCGCAGGACTGCCGGTTCGCAGCGTGAGCTTCCGCAACGGCGCGCCCAGCGTGACGTCCGAGATCACTGACGCCAGCCGGCAGAGCTTTCCTGATTCGATCTTCGCCGTGCCGGCGGGCTACACCAAGCGCGACATGATGGGTGGTCGCGGACGCGGGCGCCAATAACGGCCTGATGAGGCACCAGGCGATCCTCGCGGTCTTCTGCGCCGGCTCGGCGCTGGTGTTCGCAGGGAATCCGGCAACCAACGTCTTTGGCTTTACGACGCGCTCGTCCGCGTCCCAGCGCCGGCTGGAATATCGGTTCCAGTTACTCCCCTCTGCCGCGCGGACGCGCGATGCCCACGCGTTCCTGACCGCCGATCCACATATCGCCGGCTCGGCGCGCGAT
>DATASG010000187.1:0-3673 GCA_036269295.1 Vicinamibacterales bacterium
GCCCGTTGCACTCGTCCGGTCCACTTGTCGTGGACGACGATGCTGAGCGCATTCGGGTCGCGGATTTCGCGCCACTCGTACCGGGGAAGATAGGTGTGCGCGAAAATCCCGGCCACCATTACAGCAAGCAGCGCCCACCACCACGCGTCGTTCTTGATCATCTCGGCCTCGCTCCAGCGGAAACCCACCGACCTACCCCGACCCACCTGACCCCCGATCTGCCCGACCGACGCGACGACCCGACCTACCCCGACCTAATGTCGGAAATGCCGTCGGCCGGTGAACACCATCGCGACCCCATGCTGGTCCGCGGCCTCGATGACCTCGGCGTCGTTCTTCGAGCCACCTGGCTGCACCACCGCTGTCGCGCCGGCCTTGGCGGCGGCGTCGAACCCGTCACGGAACGGAAAGAACGCGTCCGACGCCGCGACCGACCCGACCAGCGATCGGCCGGCCGCCTGGGCTTTCATGATCGCCACGTTGACAGCGTCGACCCGGCTCATCTGACCTGCGCCGATCGCCAGCGTGCGGCTCGCGTCCGTGAAAATGACCGCGTTCGACTTCACATGGGCGCAGATCCGCCACGCAAAGCGCAGCGCTTCCCATTCCTCGGCCGACGGTTGACGCGTCGTGACGACGCGGAGGCCGTCGGGGAGCGACGAAGGCGTCCACGGCCGGCGAGCCTCGGACACAACGTCCCGCTCCTGGGACAGCATCGCGCCGAGGATCGACCGCAGGTCCGTCGCGGCGGTCGGCGCGCTGAAAGTCGCGGTCACCACGCGCATGTTGGTCTTCCTCGCGAGGACGGCCAGCGCCGCCTCGTCGACCGACGGTGCGAGCACAGCCTCGATGAAGCTCGAGACGATGGCCTCCGCAGCCGCCACATCGATCGGCCGGTTCAGTGCCACGATGCCGCCGAAGGCAGCGACGCGGTCGGCGTCGCGCGCGCGCAGATAGGCCTCGGCCGGGAAGCCGCCGATAGCCGCGCCGCACGGGTTGGTGTGCTTGATCACCACCGCCGCCGGCTCGGTGAACTCGAGCACGATGCGTGCAGCCGCGTCGAGGTCCAGCAGGTTCGTGTACGACAACTCCTTCCCCTGCAGCATCGACGTCCGGCTGAAGCCGGCAGGCAGTGACGGGAACGCATACCAGGCGGCCCTCTGATGCGGGTTCTCGCCGTAGCGAAGATCGCGGACCTTGTCGAGCCTGAGGTCGAAGTGATCCACGAGCTCGACCGTCGGCGGGAAGGTCGAGTCGGCGGGCCTGTCGGCCCGCTTCACCAGATCGCCGTCGACGCGCGCCTGGCGTAGCGTCGCGGTGATCGTCGTGTCGTATTCACCTGTGTGCGCGAACGCCTTCACCATCAGCTCGAACCTGAAGGCCATGCTGGGCGTCTCGTCGATCTCCTGCAGCAGGCGCGGGTAGTCGATCGGGTTGACGACCACGAGCACGTCTTGGAAATTCTTCGCCGCAGCGCGGACCATGCTGGGCCCGCCGATGTCGATCTGCTCCACCAGCGCCTCGAAGGTGACGTCCGGCTTCTGGGCGGTCTCGGCGAACGGATAGAGGTTGACCACGACCAGATCGATCAGGCCGATGCCGTGAGTGGCGGCGGCCGTCAAATCGTCGGGGTGATCGCGGCGCGCGAGGATGCCGCCGTGAATCTTGGGGTGCAGCGTTTTCAGACGGCCGTCCATCATTTCGGGAAATCCGGTCAGATTCGAGACGCTGGTGACCGTGAGACCGGCGTCCGATAGCGCGCGCGCGGTTCCGCCTGTCGACACCAGCTCGAAGCCGCGCGCCGCGAGGCTGCGCCCCAGGTCGACGATCCCGGTCTTGTCAGAAACGCTGAGCAGGGCTCTTGGCATTATCTAGAAAGTCCAGTATTATCACTGGCGACGCCGGGCGGGCCTGGCGCCGTAAGGGAAAGGCCGCACAACGCGGCCTTTTTTTTTGTTCAAAGACGCGAGCTCGCGTCACAGCAAGCAGGAAATAGAACGATGCGCATCACAGGCAAGGTCAAGTGGTTCAACAACGCCAAAGGCTACGGGTTCATTGAACGTGACGGAGGCAGCGACGTCTTCGTGCACTACTCCGCCATCCAGGGCGACGGCTTCCGCTCGCTCGAGGAAGGCCAGGCGGTAGAGTTCGAAATCGTCGACGGCCCCAAAGGCCCGCAGGCCGGCAACGTCACCAAGATCTAGCCGCATTACCCCGGGCTGAGGGCGAAAGCCCTCGGCCCTTTCCCGTCGCCTCACTCCTTCACGCCCTTCAGACCCCGCGCCGTAAAGTTCACCTTTCCGTCCTTCACTGCCACACGAAACGCGACTTCCGGAGAACCGCTGTCGCGCAGCTTCTTCACCTGGCTCTTCACCAGCTCGGCGAACTTGTGGAACGGCGGTGCGTCCTCGCCGATCTCGCGGCGCGCTTCGGCGAGCGACTCGTAGAGATCCGTGAGCTTGTCGATCTCGCGCACCGGATCGCGGAACGATGAGACGTGCACGATCCGATCTTCCGGCCGCTTCTTCTCGGGCTCGAGCGCTGCGCGCTTCTGCGGCAGCGGGCCCGGCCTGCCTTCTTCGCGCGCGCGCAGGGCGCGATCCCAGAGATCGATGAAGGCGGCGTAGCGCGACTGCAGCGTGGTGAAGCGAAAGCGATCGCCGGTGTTCGGGATGTGGCCGCGGTCGAACTGCTTGACCAGCGCTTCGACGCGGGCGCGGGTCTCCCACGGTGGTTTGGGCAACCGGCCGGCGAAGAACATGTTGTATTCGGCTTCGAGCTGCTTCAGATCGGCTTCGAGCCGCGTCAGATCCCGATCGACGCTTGAAGGAGGCACCGGCGGTCACCGCGGAATGAGAAACCAGACCAGTGGCAGCCACAGCTCGCGCGCATACGGCACCGGCCGATCGTCGATCAGGACTTCGGTCGCATCCGAGCCGCCGACCAGCTGGAAAAGATCGCGCAGCTTCGCCGCCTCGCCCGACCAGAAGCGAGCGCGATAGCGGAGGCTGTCGCCGGCGCCGGTCTCGCGGAATTCCGCAGACGCGCGCGCGAGCTCGAGCGCCTTGCCGAACGACGGCAGCTCGAGCGCTGGGAACACCAGCGTGATCGAGAACGGCCGCTTCTGCGCGCCGAAGAGCGCCTCGTACAGATCGGGATCGAGCGCGGCGAGCTCGGCGGCAGTCGGCTGCTCTGGCAGCTCGGCGTACGGCCAGAAGCGCTCGAGCGGTCGGTATCTTGGCGGGTCCGCAGTCATCGGCTTGATCGCTGGAGGAGCGAATAGCATACCATTTCGGCGATGCCCGACTTTCGCTCGATTCCGTCGATCGAGCTGCTGCGCCAGCGCCAGGCGGTGAGGATGCTCGAAGCACGGTTCGGCGCCGGCGCCACCGTCGATGCCCTGCGAGCGGCGGCGGAGGACGCCCGCTCGGCGATCGCCGGCGGCGACACGACCTGGTCGTCCGAAGCGACGGTCGTCGCCCGCCTCGAAGCGGCGGCCGAGTTACGCCTTGATCACATGTTTCGGCCCTCGCTGCAGGCCGTGATCAACGCCACCGGGATCATCCTGCACACGAATCTCGGACGCGCGCCGCTCGCCGCTTCCGCCATCGCTCGCGTGGCCGAGGTCGCCCGCGGCTACTCGTCGCTCGAGTACGACCTCGATCGCGGCGCT
>DATASG010000188.1:0-13515 GCA_036269295.1 Vicinamibacterales bacterium
CAGCAGGGTGGCGAACGTCGAGGACTGTGAAACCTCGAAACGATAGACGAGCGCGCCCGCCGGGCCCGTCCTGGTGACGTTGTTCACGGTCAGCGTCGGCTGCCCGCCGACCGTCCCCCCCGGTCCTGGAGAGGCCAGCACCGGCGTACCGAGCGTCACCGCCGGGCCGACGCCGAACCCGCGAACCGATGAGTACGGACCCGCGACAGCGCCACTGAAGACACGCGTGCGCCAGAAGTAGCTCTTCGCAGCCGGGCCCGGCAGCGTGTCGATCTTCAGCGAGGTCTGTCCGCTTCCTGCGGCGACGCCGTCCTTGGAGAACACCTTGGTCGCGAACGCCGCATCGCTGGCGACCTCGAAGCTGTAGGTCAGCGCCGTGCTGCCGGTAGAAATCGCGTTGCCGACCGTCAGCGTGAGCGGTTGGTCGGCGTACTTGAATTGCTGGTTGGCGGTTGGGGCGATTGGCGTCGGCGAGGTCAGCGTGATGCCGGTCACCGCATCCCTGACCGACGCGGTCGCGGCCGAGGCAGTTTCGTCAGATGGACGCGTCGGGCTGGCCTTCGTACATGCGGTCGCGCTCGTAAGCAGCGCTAGCGCGCTCCAGATCGCAAGATGCTTCAGCTTCATGTGCTCCTACCGCGGGTTAGAGATCCTGAACAACTCGAAAAAACGTTCCGCGACAAAGGCTGGGAGACCCGTCGACGGTTGCGAGGGAACTGAAGGATACGGGTTTTGAAACCAGCTCGTCAAGCACTATCTTCCACGTACACGCGGAGATCCAGCTATCTGGTAGAGCTCAGCAGCTCAGCAGGAGCGCTCTGCAGGATCTCTCGGACCACATAAATCGACTTGTTTTGCGACTCATGGTAGGTCCGGACCTGAAGCTCGGCCAGGAGGCCGAGCGTGACCAGTTGGAAACCCGTGAAGATCAGCAAAATGCCCAGCAACAGCAGCGGCATGTGCTGGCTGAGCGAGGCGACCTCGCGCAGCCGCTGCACCGCCAGCCCGCCGCTGATCAACGCCCCGGTCAAGCCCATCGCGATGCCGATCAACCCGAAGATCTGCAGTGGCCGGGTCGAGTAGCTGAGCAGGAACTTCACCGTCAGAAGGTCGAGGACCACTCGTACCGAGCGTCCAATGCCGTACTTCGACTGGCCGTGCTTGCGCGCCCGGTGGTTGACGACCATCTCGCCGATGCTCGACGTCTGCTCGCTGGCGATCGCGGGCAGGAAGCGGTGCATCTCGCCGTACAGCTTCATGTCCTTCACGATCTCGGCGCGGAAGACTTTCAGTGAGCAGCCGTAGTCGTGCAGGTGCACGCCGGTAACGGTCGAAATCAGCGCGTTGGCCAGCGTTGACGGCAGCCGCCGTGAAACGTAGGCGTCTTTCCGGTCCATGCGCCAGCCGCAGACGATGTCGAACCCGCCTTCCAACCGCGTCACCATCGCGGGAATGTCTCGGGGGTCGTTCTGAAGGTCGCCGTCGGACGTGACGATCAACCGCCCGCGCGCGTGGGCAAAGCCGGCGGCGAAGGCGGCAGTTTGTCCGTAGTTGCGGCGAAAGCGGATCACTCGCAGCCGCGGATCGGACAGCTGCAGACGCTTGAGGATTTCGAAGCTGTCGTCCGTGCTGCCATCGTCGACGATCAGGATCTCGAACTCGCGCCCAAAGGCGGTCAGCGTCTCCGTGAACTCGCGATGAAGCTCGACCAGCGAGGCTGCCTCGTTGCGAATCGGGATGACGACGGACAGCTCAATCATCTGGTCTCGGACCACCGTAGCCTTGGCGAAGGTGGTTGATTAAACCAATGCAGTATACCGCCCTATCGGCGGTTTTCTCCCGACTCGCCAGTGTCATCGCCCGCTCAGGACCGGGCTGCGCGCGCCTTGCTCCAGAGGAGGTAGGCGCCGAAGCCAAGCGCCAGCGCGCCCACGGCCTCGAGCGATACCGCGGTCCCGTTCTCGCGCAGGTAGGCCATCGCGCGGTCGCCGTACTTCACCGCCAGGATGCCGAGCGCGAGGTAGCGCACGCCGCGCCCGATCGCGATCGCGATCGCCAGGCGCGGGGCGCTGATGCCGGCGACGCCGGCGAGCAGGATGAAGATCTTGAACGGCGCCGGAGGCGGCAGCAGGCACGGCACGAGCACCGCCATCACACCGTGGCGCTGCAGCGCCGCCATCGCCCGTTCGATCTTGTCACCGGTGAAGCGCCTCCTGACCAGCGCCTCTCCGCCCTTGCGCCCGAGATAGTGCAGGGCGAGACAGCCGACGATCGATCCCGCGACTGTCATCGCCACGTACCAGAGCATCGCGCCGGGGTTGCGCGTCACGGTGATGACCAGCAGGACGTCGGTGATTCCCGGCAGCGGCAGGAACGACGAGTCGAGGAAGGCGACGAGTAAGAGGCCCGGACCGCCGAGCGCCAACCCGAGCGCGCGGATCCGGACGACAAATTCACTCATAGAATAAGTGGGTGATTATACCGCCCGCCCTGAGGCGCGGGCCTGCCGGCGCAATCGCATTCGCGGCGGCCGTGGTTGGCGCGCTGATCGCGTGGCGCTATCACGCGCTCGGCCTCACGCTCAGCCACTACGATGCGCGCTGGCACCTGATCGTCGCGCGGCGCATCGCCGACAGCATCACTCCGGGCTGGCAGCAGATCGGCGCCGTGTGGCTGCCGCTTCCGCATCTGCTCAACGCGATCCCGGTTCAGATCGATGCCTTCTATCGCACCGGTGTGTCGGCGGTGGCGCTGTCGATCGCCGGGTACGCGCTCGCCGCCGGCGCGATCGCGTGGATCATCCAGCGGCTCACCGGGTCCGCACTCGCGGCGGTCGCCGGCACGGCGGTCTTCGCGCTCAACCCGAACGTGCTCTATCTGCAGTCGACGCCGATGACCGAGCCCCTGCTGCTGGCGACCACCACCGTGGCCGTCGCCATGTTGATGCACTGGGTCGACCGGGCCGAAGCACCGGAGGCGCGAAGGCCGGCAGGAATCGCCTTCGCCCTGGCGTGCTTGACCCGCTACGAGGCCTGGCCGGTGACCGTGAGCGCGCTGCTCGCGGCGGCCTGGGCGCGCTGGCGCCGCGGGCAGCCATTCGCGTCCGTCCTCCGCGACGTCGCCGCGGTCGCGGTCTACCCTGCCACCGCGATCATCGCTTTCGCGATCTTCAGCCGAATCGTTGTCGGCGCCTGGTTCGTCGGCAGCGATTTTTTCGTCCCGGAGAACAAGTCGCTCGGCGATCCGATGATGGCCGCGGCCGAGATCGGCTGGGGCGCGCGGACCCTGAGCGGGGCGCTGCTGACCTGGATCGGTAGCATCGGCGTGGCGATCGCCGTCGCCGTCGGCCTGGTCAGCCGCACGCGCGCGAGCGCGCTGACGGTGCTGTCGCTGCTCGGTATGGCCGCCATCCCCTGGACGGCATTTCTGGAAGGCCACCCGTTTCGCATCCGCTACATGGTGCCGCTGATGGCGATCGAGGCGATCGGCGCCGGCATCGCCGCCGGGATCGTGCCGGGGCGCCGCCTGCGTGTCGCCTGCGCGATCGGTCTGATGGTGCTCGCCGGCCGCGAGCTGCGGCCATTCGACCCCTCGGCGCCGATGGTGGTCGAAGCGCAGTGGGACCGGCCGAACCAGCCGCTGCGCGCGCAGGTGACGGCCTGCATTCCGCAGCCGCTCGGCGGCGACAAGATCATGGCGAGTATGGGATCGCTGGGACACTACATGCAGGAGGCCTCACGCTCCGGCCTGGCGATCCGCGACTTCCTTCATGAAGGCAACGGCGACATCTGGCTGGCCGCGCTCGAGGCCCCGCGTCCGTTCGCAGCGTGGATACTGATCGAGGAAAAGGCGGAAGGCGGCGACATGCTCGCGCTGCGTGCCCGTGCGCATCCGGAGTTCCTGGACGGGTACGACCGCGTGTGCGAGGGCGCGGGGCTCGTGCTGTACAAACGGACTAGAACCTGATATTGATCGTGAACGTATACGTCAGCCCGCCCAGATCGATCTTGCTGCCGGCGAAATCCTGATCTGCTGGTAGATTGCCCGACGCCGACTGATAGCGCAGCTCGCCGCCGACACCCCACGAGCCGACCGGCACGCGAACCCCGCCGAGAATCACCGGGCCCGTGGCCGTCCCGCTGCCGACGAAGTTGCCACGGAAGATGGACCCATCCGTCGCCAGGAACTGGCCGGTCTCGCTGTAGCGGTAGTTGAACACGCCGACGCCGGCGCCGATGTACGGCTCGATGCCGTTGTGATGCCCCATTGGCAGCCAGCGCACCGAGGCCGTGAACGGGACAACCCGCAGCTGGAGGTCCTGTTGGATTTCGCTGCCGTTGGCGTTGACGAAGTCGTTGTAGACGGTGGGCACGGTCCGCTGATAGAAGCCGACGCCGACGCCCGCGTCGAAGTGATCGCCGAGGGCCGTCAGGTACTCGGCGCCGAACAACGGCCCGCTGAAGTCGCCGATCCGGAAGGCAAGAAAGTCGAGGTCGCCCACCAGGACATCCCCGTCCACGCGCGAAGTCTCCGAGCGCGGGCTGAACCCGCCGACCGAGAACGAGATCTGCTGCTGTGCTGAAGCCTCCTGGGTCCCGACCAATCCCAGAATCGCCACCGTCATCAAGGCCGTCGTCAGTCGCCGCATGGGGACGCTCCTTTTGCCGGAGGGTGTAGCAGGAGAAGTGCCAAATGGGACGGCCGAAACGTCCCTGAATCGGCCGCAGCTCACGGCCGCTGTCTCTCGCGGATATCAATTCGTCCGCTTCGGAGCACGCCTGTCACGAAACTTCACAATCACGTCGAGCATCGCGTCGTGCACGTGTCCGTTGCTGGCCAGGACGTGCCCGCCGCGGGAGGTGAAGGGCCCGCCCGTCATGCTCGTGATCCGCCCGCCGGCCTCCGCAACGATGAGCGCCCCGCCGGCGATGTCCCAGGCTTTCAAGTCGCTCTCCCAGAAGCCGTCGAGGCGGCCCGCCGCGACATAGCAGAGATCGATCGCCGCAGACCCGAGGCGCCGGACCGCGCGGACCTGGCCGACGAAGGCGGCGAACAGGCCGACGATCTCGTCGACGCGCGAGTGGACGTCGTAGGGAAACCCCGTCACCAGCATCGCATCGACCAGCGATGCCGCCGACGACACGCGCAACCGCCTGCCGTTCAGGAAGGCTCCGCCGCCGCGCTCCGCCGTGAACAACTCCTTGCGCGTGGGATCGTACACCGCCGCCACCTCGGCGACGCCGTCGATCTCGAGCGCCAGCGACGAGCAGAAGATCGGCAGGCCGTGCGCGAAGTTGGTCGTGCCGTCGATCGGATCGAAGACCCAGCACGGGCCCGCAGGCGCCAGCGTCGCACCGCCGAGCTCCTCGGCCAGGATCTGATGATCGGGGAAGCGCTCCGCGATCATCGCCCGGAACATGCGCTCGACCGCGACGTCGACCTCGGTCACGAGATCGATCGTGCCCTTCTTGTCGATCTGGAAGTCGCCGCCGAACTGGGCCATCTGGAGATCGCCGGCGCGCACGACCGCCTCTATCGCCGTGCTGAGAAACAACGGGGGCTGCGCCACTCAGGCAGGTTCCGAACCGTCGGCCGGCTGGACTTTCTTGACCATCCGGATCTCCATCCCGCCTTCCGGCGCCCGCCTCAGCTGCACGTCGTCCATGAAGCTGCGGATGAGGAAAATGCCGCGGCCGCTCGACTTGAGGAGGTTCTCGGGATCGAGCGGGTTGGCAACCTGCTCGGGATCGAAGCCGTCGCCCTGATCCCGGATGCGGATCGCCAGCTCAGGAATGTCGGCCTTGGTCGCCGTCTCGAACTCGACGAACACGCGCTTGGCCGTGTCGTTGCGGTTGCCGTGTTTGATCGCGTTGATGACCGACTCGCGAATCGCCACGCTCACCCAATGCAGGGAGTCCTCGTCGAGCCCGACATCGCGGGCGAGGTAGTCGCTGACCACCTGGACGAAGTCGAGCATCTCGAACGCGCTGGTGAACTCGAGCCGGACGAGGTGATGGCCGTTTGCCGTCATGTATGAGCCACGCGGCACTCAATCAATACCATCTCATCCGTGATGTCAAGGCGCGGAGCCGGAATCCCAAGGTCGCGTAAGATTCTACCGAGATGCCGCTGCCCGCCGCCACTGTTGCGCCCGCCCGCCGCCTGCGCGGCCGGCTCACCGTTCCGGGCGACAAATCGATCGCGCACCGCTATGCGATGCTCGCAGCGCTCGCCGATGGATCGACGACGCTCACCCATTTCGCTCCCGGGGCAGACTGCCGGTCGACGCTGGCCTGCCTGCGCGGCCTGGGCGTCGACGTGGAACAAGGCCCGGACGGCACCGTTACCTTACTGGGACGAGGTTTAGGCCAACTCCGTTCGCCGGTTGCCCCGCTCGACGCCGGCAACTCGGGCACGACGCTGCGGCTGCTGGCCGGCGTGCTTGCCGGCCAGAGGTTCTCCGCCACGATGATCGGCGACGCCTCCCTGTCCCGACGCCCGATGCGCCGGGTCATGGCGCCGCTGGAGCGCATGGGCGCGCGCTTCGAGGCGACCGACGGTCATGCGCCGCTGACGGTCCACGGCACGCGTCTGCGCGCCATTGCACACCAGCCCGAGACGCCCAGCGCGCAGGTCAAGAGTGCCGTGCTGCTCGCCGGCCTCCACGCCGAAGGCACCACCAGCGTCGTCGAGCCGGCCGCGACCCGCGATCACACCGAGCGCGCGCTGGCGGCCTTCGGCGGGCACGCCAGCGTCGTTGGCCTGACCGTGTCGGTGACCGGAGGCCAGCGTCTGCAGGGGCAGCAACTCTACGTGCCGGGCGACTTTTCGTCGGCCGCCTTCTGGCTCGTCGCCGCCGCCGCGCTTCCCGGTTCACGCATCGACGTCGACGATGTCGGATTGAATCCGACGCGGACGGCGCTGCTCGGCGTCCTGCGGCGCTTCGGCGCCCGCGTCGAGGTCGAAGTGCTCGAGACCGCCGCCGGCGAGCCGCGCGGGCGCGTCTCGGTCGAAGGCGACCGCACCGGCACGCTCGACATCGCGCCGGAGGAAGTGCCGGGGCTGATCGATGAGCTGCCGGCGATCGCGGCCCTCGCCGCGCACGGCGGCCAGGTGACGGTTCGCGGCGCGAGCGAACTGCGCGTCAAGGAGAGCGATCGGATCGCCGCCCTGGTCGCCGGGTTCCGCGGCCTTGGCATCAACGCCGAGGAGCTGGCTGACGGATTCGTCATCGCCGGGCCGGCCGGCGGCTCGTCGCGCCCGTCCGGCGGACGCGCCGACGCGCGCGGCGATCACCGGATGGCGATGGCCTTTGCTGTCGCCGCGCTCGCTGCCGAGCACCCCTCCATCATCGACGGCTCCGACGTGGTGGCCATCTCCTATCCTGGCTTCTTCGAGACGCTGGGACGGCTCGTCGGGTGACCGCCGACAAGATCTATCTCGTCGGCTTCATGGCGGCCGGCAAGACGACCGTCGCACGTGCGCTGGCCCGACGCCTTGGATGGGAGGCGGTCGACGTCGACGAGGTGATCGAGCAGCGCGAGCGGCAGACCGTCGCCGACATTTTTTCGCGCCATGGCGAGGCCCACTTCCGGGCGCTCGAGCGCCAGGCGCTGATGGACCACATTCCCCGGCGCCACCTGGTCGTCGCCACCGGGGGCGGGACGTATGCGGACGCCCAGAACCGGGCCGCGATCAACGCCGACGGCGTCTCCGTCTGGCTGGATGTGCCGCTCGATCGCCTGATTGACCGGATCCCGGCCGGCGGGCGCCGTCCGCTGGCCGCCGATCGCGCCGGGTTCGAACGCCTGTATTATCAACGTCGCGCGGCTTACGAGCAGGCGCACGTCCGGCTGGATGCCGGGCGCGCCAGCGTCGACGCGCTGGTTGAACAGCTCGTCGATTGGCTGGAACACTGATGCGTTACCTGGTGCTCACCGACATACACGCCAACCTTGAAGCGCTGGATGCGTGCGTGGCCCACGCGCGCACGCACACCTTCGATCAGACCCTGGTGCTGGGCGACCTGGTCGGTTATGGCGGCGATCCCAATGCGGTCGTCGAACGCGTTCAGTCGCTGAAGCCGGTGGCGATCGTGCGCGGCAACCACGATAAGGTCGCGTGCGGGCTGGAGCAGGCTGAAGGGTTCAACTCCGTCGCCAAGAGCGCCGCGAAGTGGACGCTCGAGGTGCTCGAGCCCGAACACCGCGAATGGCTGTGCGCCTTGCCCGCGGGGCCTATCGACGTCGATGACGTAGTCGAGATCTGCCACGGATCGCCGTTCGACGAGGACGCCTACATCTTCGACGAGCTCGACGCCGTCCGTGCCCTGAAGGTATCGAAGCGCCCGCTCTGCCTCTTCGGCCACACGCACTACCCGGTCACCTTCGAGCTGTTCAACGATTCGTTCGAGAGCGTCGGCTCGGCCGGCGCGCCGCAGACGCAGATACAGATGAAGAACGGCCGCAAGTATCTGATCAACCCGGGATCGGTGGGCCAGCCGCGCGACGGTGATCCGCGAGCGGCCTACGCGATCGTCGACACGTCGCTGCAGCGTGTCGAGCTGTACCGGACGCCGTATGCCGTGGAAGACGCGCAGTCGAAGGTGGTGAAAGCGGGGCTGCCGGATGTGCTGGCACAGCGCTTGGCCGTCGGTCGCTAGTTCTTAGTTCTTAGTTCCTGTCTCTGAGCCCTTTCCTCCCTCCGCTTGAGCTCCTGCGCGAACGCGTCGCGCGCGGCGCGCGAGCCGAGCACCCAGCCGATGATCACCCCGATCAACATCACCGACGGGATGAAGATGAAGTGCCCTGCGGTCACCGGCGCGGCAGTTTCTGCGCCAGCGCGCGCATCTCGTCTTCGACCTTGTTCAGCCGGCGCCAGATCGTCCACAGGTAGACCATCACGGCGATCCAGACAAACGCGTAGGCGGTCACGAGCAGCGGTGCCGCAGGCAGCTGATCGGCCAGCGGCACCGAGTCGACGGGGACAAACGCGCCCTGCCCGGCCGGCGCCTGCCCCGCCAGGGCCGGCGACGAGAACAGCGCGAACGAGGTGAGTGCGGTCAGCAGACGGCGAAGGTGCATATCAATCCTCATACGCGAGATACAGCTCGTCGAGCGCCGCCTGACGCTTGCCGAGGTTCACGCGCAGCATCAGCAGGACCACAAGGAGGAGCATGAAGGTGGCGACGCAGAACCAGAACGGCCCGCCCATCGTCGCCGGCAGCGTCGGCACGACCGAGGTCAGCGGATGAATCGTGCGCCAGATGTTGACCGCCTCATAGACGAACGGCACCACTGCGAGGCCGAAGATGCCGACCGCGGCGGCGAGCTTGTCCGAGCCGGGGCCGCCGTACTTGCGTACCAGGATGCCGGAGATGAAGGTCATCTCGAGCAGCAGCGCGATCGTCAGCTTCGCGTCCCACTGCCACCACACGCCCCATGCCTTGCGTCCCCACAGCGGCCCGGTGACGAGCCCCATCAGACCGAACAGCACCGCGATTTCGGCAGCCGCTTCGGCGATCCGATCCGCCCGCGGGCTGGTCTTGAAGAGATGAATCAGGCTGGCCACGCCGCAGATGCCGATCGCGGTGAACATCGCGAACCATGACGGCACGTGGAAATAGAAGATCTTCTGCACCAGGCCCATCGTCGACTCGTACGGCGCCCGCGCGACCATCAGCGGCGCGCCGACCAGCATCAGGCCGGTGAGCGCAGCGAGCGGACCGAATGCTTTCCTCATGACAGGGTCTTCCTCTGTGTCCTTTGTTGCCCTTGTATCCTTGGTTGCCTTTGTGTCCTTGTGTCCATGTTCACTCTGTCATTAAGGGCTCGAACGTCCACAGCGCCAGCGTCACGAACACCGCGTCGAACGCCCCCAGCACGCCAATCCACATGATCGCGGTCGGCTCGTCCGGCGTCGCGCCGAGCAGCGCTGCCGTGCCGCGAACACCCGCAATAATCACAGGAATGACGATGGGATACAACAGAATGGGCAGCAGCACGTCGCGCGACCGCGCCCGCACGAGCATGGCGGCGAACAGCGTCCCCACCGCACAGAACCCGATCGTCCCGCCCGCCAGCAGCGCCAGGAGCAGCAGCGGCCGGCTGAACAGCGCGGCCTGGAACAACAGCGCGACGAGAGGAACCAGCAGCAGCTCGGCGAGCGCCAGCAGCGCCAGCATCCCCAGCAGTTTGCCGACGTACAACGCCGCCCGAGGCGACGGCGCCAGCAACAGCGCGCGCAGCGTCTCGCCATAGCGCTCGCGTTCGAAGGTGCGCCCGAGCGCCAGCGTGCCGGAGAAGCTGATCGCGATCCACAGGATGCCGGCCGCGGCGTCTTCCACCGCCCGCCCGTCCTTCACGAACGCGAAGGCGAAAATCAGCACGCACGACACCGCGAAGAACAGAGTCGTCGTCAGCACTTCCCAACTCTTGGCCTCGATCGCGATGTCCTTGCGCAGCACCAGCCAGGCCGTCCGGAAGAACATCAGCCCGCCTCACGATCGTCGCCCACCTGTTGGCGCGCGAGACGATCCGCCGTCCCGGTGACGAGCGCGCGGTAGCGCGCGCGCAACCCCGGCGGCGCGGGCTCATCGCAGAGCAGCCGGCCGTCGCGAACCAGCGCGACGCGCGTCACCAGGCCGTCGGCCAGATCCAGATCGTGTGTCGCCAGTACCACGATCGCACCGCCCGAGGCCAGCCGGCGCAGCCGGTCCGCGATCACGCCGACAGCACGATCGTCGAGGCCGGTGAACGGCTCGTCGAGCAAGACCAGCTTTGGCTGGTGCAGCAGCGAGCGCTCGAGCGCGAGGCGCTGGCGCATGCCGCGCGAAAAACTGCTGACCGCGTCATCGGCGCGATCCGCGAGCCCCGCTGCTTCGAGCGCCTCGCCGACCCGCCGGCGCGGATCGAGGCCGTACAACTCGGCGAAGAATGTCAGGTTTTGTCGCGCCGAAAGCTCGGGATACAGATGGAGCTCGTGCGCGAGCAGTCCGATGCGGGTCCGCAGCGGCGGTCCGAGCCTCGTCGCTGTCTCGTTGCCGTAACGGATCTCGCCTTTCGACGGCGATGCTAGCGTGGCGAGCATGGTGATGAGCGTCGACTTGCCGGCGCCGTTGGGCCCCAGCAGCCCCATGATGTCGCCGGGGCGAACGGTGAACGAGATGTTGGCGAGCGCGCGGCGGCGGCCGAAATGGCGCGAGACATCGACGGCCTGAACGGAATCGAAGTCGACGTTCACGCGGCGACGCCTGCGCGGCCGGCAGGGTCTGGACCGTCGTGGCTCTCGAGCGCGTTGTAGACCTGCTCCAGCGCGCTCATCAGCTCCTCCCGCCGCGCCCAGGCCCGGCGCTCGTCGCTGCGGCCGCTGCGGCGATCCTGATCGAGGCGCGCCAGTTCGTTGAACAGCTTTTCGCGGCGCGCGATCAGCCGTTTACGCTCGCCGGCCTGCGCCGACGCGTCACCGGTAGGACGCGTCGCGAACCAGGTGCCGACGAGCACCACGCAGACCGCCAGTGCGAGCGCCACCCGCCGCGGCGCCTGGCTGTGGTGCGGGATGCCCTCGACCGTCAGCTGAATCACCTGCCCGGCGGTCACCGGGCCGCCGGTCGCGGCGATGAACACGTCCCCGTCGGCCGGCATCTCGCGCTGCTCCTTCAGCTGAGGCGACTTCAGCGTCGTCTCGCTGCCCAGCTTCTTGACGATGACCGCGAGCTGATCGAGGTTGGCCGGCAGCGTCTGCGCGATCTCGATCGAGCCATCTTCGGCCGGCAGCGACGTCGCGACCTGCACGAACGTGTGGCCCGGCGCGAACGGTCCGGCCACGGTCACGCGCAAGCCTTTGACGCTCGCCTGCGGAGACGATCCGTCCATGATCGCGCTGCCCGACGCGCCGTCCGGGAGGTCGAAGACGAACGCGGACGGCGGGTTCACAGGGAACGTCTGGTTGTTAGCGATGTCGAGCAGGTAGAAGAGCTCGACCGCTTCCTCGCGAGGCTGCACCACGAATCGCGATTGATCGCCGATCGAGACCGGTCCCGTCTGCGCCGGCGGCGCGGGCATGCCCTTCTTGTTCGGATCGGTGGCGACCAGCATCAGGCGGATGCCGCCGCGCGTCGGCGCCGGAAACTCCTGCGACTCGAGGTGCTCGCCGTCAACATCGGCCGTCGCTTTTACCGTCGCGCCGGCGGTGCCGGTGATGAAATCCTTGAATTCCGCGCGACCGTTCTCGTCCGTCTTCACCGTGATGACCTTCGACCCGACGTGGAGATCGACCGGATGACCAGTGAGATTGTTCGACAGCGATCCGCGAATCAGACGCACCGAGATCGCGCCGTTCGGCAGGTCGTCCACTGGACGAGGGATCCCCGACATCTGTTTCGGGTCGGGCATCGCGAACCCGCCTGGCTGCGCGCGCAGCGGGCTTGCACGGAGGGCACAAAGGACGGAACCCAGGACACAGAGCCATGCACGGACTTCACGAGCCCATCCCTTCCGTCTGTGTCCTTTGTTCCTCTTTGTGTCCTTTGTGTCCATGTATCGAATCACCGTGCGACGAGAGCCTGCCCGCAGCCCTTGCAGAACTTCGCATCCGTATCGTTGACGGTCTCGCACGCCGCGCAGACGCGTTCGGCGGCAACGGGCGCGGCGGCACGCGCTTCGGGCTTTTCGCCCACCCGCTTCGCCAGATCCTTCTCGATCTGCTCGCGGTAGCCCGCGCCGGCGTCCAGCTGGCGTATGAGCCGCGCCACGCGCGCCCGCAGGCGGCCGGACATCTCGCTCCAGTCCTCGTCTGACAGCCGCCCCATCGCGCGGTCGAACTCCAGCTCCTTGATCGACCGCAGCGTGAGCAGCTTCTCACGTTCGAGCGCCACGCGCGTCCGCTGGCCGACCATCACCGTGCGATCCTCTTGGGGGGAAACCAGCGGCCGCAGCATGCGCAGCGTCGCATAGCCGACCAGCGCCGCCGTGCCCATCAGCACGCCGAGCAGGATCACGGCTGTGGGTCCCTGCCCGCGCGCCATGAACGTCACCGCCGTCGCGCAGCCGAGCGCGGCCAGGACGAAGAACTGCCAGGGTTGCAAACCTGCGTCTGCGGGATCGCTCATGTCCGGCTTGCCACCTTCGCCACGCGTCGGCGGACCGGCCGACGCGCGCTCCGCGCGGGAAGGCCGGACCGTGTCAGTCGAGGTCTCGGAGCTCATCGTCGATACGCTCTTCGAGAGCGGAATCGAGCGGCGCCGGCGCTGCGGCGGCGGGATCCGGCTTACGCGTCCACTTGACCGCCGCAAAACCGACCGCGACCGCGCTGGTGAGGCCGACCAGGTACGGGAACAGCCACGCCAGACGGCTGAAGCCCCGGTCGACCGGCGCACCGAGCATCTCCTCGGTGCCGTATTTCGCGATGAACGCCTGGATGACCTGATCCTTGTCGTGCATGCCCGAATCGATCATCGCCGCCAGCTCGCCGCGCATCTGGTGGGACGTGCTGCAGGCATCCTTTCGGCACTCCGCC
>DATASG010000189.1:0-4072 GCA_036269295.1 Vicinamibacterales bacterium
GGCCTCACGCGGTTGCTGACCAAAGCGGGGCACGGCGTCGACCGGGTAAAGAACGGGATGGGCGCCGACAGCGCGCTGCGCGCGACGCCGTATGAGCTTCTCGTTCTCGACATCGGCTTGCCCGATATCGACGGTTTCGAAGTGCTGCGCAGGCTGCGGCAGCGCCGTTCGCAAACGAACGTTCTGGTCCTGACCGCGCGCGACGCGGTCGAGGATCGCGTCCGCGGACTCGATCTTGGCGCCGACGACTACCTGACCAAGCCCTTTTCGCTGACCGAATTCGAAGCCCGGGTCAGAGCGCTGCTGCGGCGGACCTCGCTGCCTGCGGGCCCGATCGTGATCGGCGCCCTGTCGATCGACATCGAGGCCAAGCGCGTGACCGCCAACGGCGTCGCGGTCGACCTCACCGTGCGCGAGTGGGCCCTGCTCGAGCTGTTCCTTACCCGCCCCGGGCGGGTGCTCAGCAAGGAGTTCATCGGCCAGCAGCTGTTCAACTACGACGAGCACCTGTCGATCAATACGATCGAGGTCTATGTTTCGCGCCTGCGCGCGAAGATCGAAACGGCGGGAATGCACATACGCACGGTCCGCGGGTTTGGCTACCTGTGGGAGCAGCTCGATGCCTGACACCAGGGCCGGCGCGCGCAGCATTCGCCGCCGCCTCCTGTTTTTTCTGATCCCGTCGCTGCTGTTCCTCGTGCTGTGCGGCGGTGTGCTCACCTACGGGGTCGCGCTGAGCGTGGCGACGTCGGCTTACGACCGTTCGCTGCTAGACCCCGCGCTGGACATGGCCGAGAACATCCGGATCGGCGCCGACGGAGCGCATCTCGATCTGCTGATGCAGGCGCAGGAAGCGCTGATGTACGATCATGTCGATTCGATGGTGTTCCAGATTCGTGCCGCCGACGGCGCGGTCATTGCCGGCACCGACGAGCTGGCAGCCGCACCGGCGCTGCGCAACGGAGAGCGCAGGTTCTTCGACGGCGTCTATCGCGGCGAGCCGGTGCGCATCGCAGCGGTACGCACCGACAGCGGATTCAGCGTCCAGGTCGGTGAGACGCTTTCCAAGCGGCAGCGCCTGATCTGGGAAATCCTGGCCGCAGCGCTGATACCGACTCTGCTGATCGCATTCGCGGCGCTCGCCCTTGCCTGGACAGGCGTCAAACACGGCGTTGCTCCGCTGGCGCGAATCCGCGGCGAGCTGCTCGGGCGCGGTCCGAACGATCTGCGGCCGTTGACGGAGACCGACACCCCGGCGGAGATCGCTCCCGCCGTGAAGGCCTTCAACAAGCTGCTCGGACGGATGCGCGAGGCGAGCGGCGTCCAGCAGCGATTCCTCGCCAACGCCGCGCACCAGCTGCGCACGCCGCTGGCCGGTCTGCAGATGCATCTGGAGCTATTGTTGCGACGCGAGCTGGCGCCGGATGTGAGGAGCGAGATCGAGGGCATGCATGTGGCGACGATGCGGGCGAGCCACCTGGCCACGCAACTGCTCGCTCTCGCCCGGGCCGAGGCCGGTGGCGTCAGCGGCCGTGACGCCCAGTTTTTCGACTTGCGCCAGATCGGCGACGCCGCCGCGCAGGAATGGGTGCCTCGCGCGATCGACCGCAACATCGATCTCGGCTTCGTGCTCGAGAACGCGATCGTCTCGGGCAATCCGCTGCTGCTGTCCGAGTTGCTGAACAATCTGGTCGACAACGCCTTGCGCTATACGCCGCCGGGCGGAGCGGTGACGGTCCGGTCGGGCACCGACGACGGCGGCCGCCCGTACCTGAGCGTCGAGGACAACGGCGTCGGCATTCCTGAAGATGCGCGCAACAAGGTGTTCGAGCGCTTTTACCGGATCGAGGGAACGCCAGGGGACGGGTCCGGCCTCGGACTCGCGATCGTCAAGGAAGTGGTGGAGCGCCACAATGGCGTCCTGAGCGTCCAGTCGGGCGCGACATCGGGAACGAGGATCACCGCGACGTTCGCCGCTCCGGCGGAGGCGCCCTCGCGAAACGTCGCGCCGAAACGCCCGTCAGCGGCGACCGAGCTCGGCCCCGACGCCGCGGCACTGCACCCGTAGACGCGGCTCACGAGCCGGTCCCCGGGTAGCGGTCGCGCAGCACGTTTTTCTCGACCTTGCCCATCGCGTTGCGCGGCAGCTCGCCGACCACGTATACGCGCTTCGGCACCTTGAAGCCCGCCATATCCTGCTTCAGCGCGGTAACGATGTCCGCCTCGCGCAGCTCGTGGCCCGGCTTGGCGACGACGACGGCGGTGACCGCCTCGCCGAAGTCGGCATCGGCGACGCCGATCACCGCCGACTCGGCGACGCCCGGCAGTGCGTCGATCCTTTCCTCGATCTCCTTCGGATAGACGTTGAGCCCGCCGGTGATGATCAGGTCCTTGGCGCGGCCGACGATCCGCAAGTACCGGTCAGCAGCCATCTCTCCGACGTCGCCGGTCCGAAAGTACCCGTCGTCGGTGAATTCCTCGCGCGTGCGGTCCGGCATCCGCCAGTAGCCGGAGAACACGTTCGGACCCTTGACCTCGATGTCGCCGACCTCGCCCGGCGCGCAGATCGCTCCGTCGGCGGCGACGCGCACGCTGATCCCGGGCAGCGCAAGACCGACGCTGCCGCAGCGGCGCTCGCCGTCGAGCGGGTTTGAGGTGTTCATGCCCGTCTCGGTCATGCCGTAGCGCTCGACGATCGCCTGTCCGGTACGCGCGGCAAAATCGTTGAAGGTTTCCGGCAGCAGCGGCGCCGAGCCGGAGATGAACACGCGAATCGTGCGGCAGGTCTCGGCGTCGAACGCCGGGTCGGCAAGCAGCCGCGAGTAATAGGTGGGTACGCCCATCATCACCGTCGCGTGCGGCAAAAGCCTCGTCACTTCCGCGGCGTCGAACTTCGGCAGCCACAGCATCCGGCTGGCGGACAGCAGCGCGCAGTGGCAGGCGACAAACAGGCCGTGCACGTGAAAAAGCGGCAGAACGTGCAGCAACACATCGCCGCGCGTAAAGCCCCAGTGTTCGACCAGTGCCAGCGCGTTGGTCGCCAGGTTCCGGTGCGTGAGCATCGCGCCCTTCGAGCGGCCGGTCGTCCCGGAGGTGTAGAGCAACGCCGCGAGATCGCCCGGGGCCGAGGTCACGGTGTCGAATTCCGGCGGATGGTCGCGGGCGGAATCGAGCAGACTGCCTTCGTCGCCCGCCAGCGTCAGCACCGTCGCTTCCGAGCGCAGTGCGGCGATGTCGGCGGCATCGGCGGGCGCGCACACGATGACGCGCGGCTCGGCATCGCCGAAGAAATACGCGAGCTCGCCCCTGCGATACGCGGTGTTGAGCGGGAGGTACACCAGGCCGGCGCGCAGGCACGCCAGATAGAGCGCCAAAAGCTGCCAGCATTTGTCGGTCTGCACGGCGACCCGATCACCGGGCACGCAGCCGGCGGCGAGCAACGCGAACGCGATGCGCCCCGAGGCGGCGTCGAGGTCGTCGTAGTGAATGACCGGACCGCCGGGAATCAGCACGCAGGGCTGCTCGAGATGCTCGGCAAAATGACTGTGCAGCAGCGCGTAGAGATTGGCGTTCATGACCAGCGTGATTGTAGTCGCTGCCTTCGACCCACGCGGCGGCGGCGTGGCGCCGCGCGGCGGAGACGCCGGCGGAGCTATCGCCGCAGCAGCGCCGGCTTACTCGACCGGCCGCTGTTCGGACAGCTTGTCCGGTTGGCCGGAACGATCGCCCTCAGGACACGCGAGATCAGCGGCCAGAACAGCATGATCACGGCGAGCGTGGTGATGCTGCCCACCAGCCAGTTCGACCACATGATCGTCATGCTGCCCAGCATGAACCAGATGTCCTGCATCGCGTTATTGACCGTGTCCGCGCCGATCGCGCAGATCGCGACGATCACCGGCGCGATGATCGAGAACGGGATGCGCAGGATGCCGGCGAAGAGCGGGCGTGCAAGCCGGCTCTCAGATCAGGCCCGCGCCCCGCGCCCACTGGTACTTGGCGCCGAGGACCGCGACCGGCGTTTCGGTCGTGTACGGATACGCGGGGATGCCATGCGCGAACAGGTGCTCGG
>DATASG010000190.1:0-19248 GCA_036269295.1 Vicinamibacterales bacterium
CCAGATCCACCGCTTCGATCACGACACGCCGATCGAGGAAACCCTCGAGGCGCTCCACGACATCGTCAAGGCGGGAAAGGCGCGCTACATCGGCGCGTCGAGCATGTTCGCTTGGCAGTTCATGAAGATGCTCAAGACCGCCGACGCGCACGGCTGGACGCGGTTCGTGTCGATGCAGAACCACTACAACCTGGTCTACCGCGAGGAGGAGCGCGAGATGCTGCCGCTCTGCCGCGAGGAGGGGATCGGCGTGATTCCCTGGAGCCCGCTGGCGCGGGGCTTTCTGGCCGGCAACCGGCGCGGCGAGGACAAAGGCGAGACGGTTCGCGCCAGGACCGACGACTACGCGCACGCGCTCTACTACGCCGACAGCGACTTCACGATCGCGCAGCGCGGCGTCGACCTCGCCGGGAAGCGCGGCGTGAAGCCGACGCAGATCGCGCTGGCCTGGCTGCTGGCCATGCCGGGCGTCACCGCGCCGATCATTGGCGCCTCGAAGCTCCCGCACCTGGACGAGGCGATCGCCGCGCTGACCATCCGGCTCGACGCCGAGGAGCTGGCGCTGCTCGAAGCGCCGTACCAGCCGCACGCGATTCTCGGGCACTCCTGACTTGATCTCGCGCCGCTCATTCGTCGCCCTGCAGCACCGTAATTACCGGCTGCTCTGGATCGGCCTCTTCGTCTCGTTCTCCGGGTCGATGATGCAGAACGCGGCGCTGTTGTGGCACGTGTCGCTGCTGGTCCGGCCCGACCGTAAGGGCCTCGCGCTCGGCATGGTCGGGCTGGTGCGGGTAGTGCCGATCATGGTGTTCTCGATGATCAGCGGCGTCGTCGCTGACGCCTGGGACCGCCGCAAACTGATGCTGTTTACCCAGATCGCCGCGACCATCGTCGCCACGGCGCTGGCGGTGCTCACCTTCGGCGGCTTGACCCGGGTCTGGCCGCTCTACGTGCTCGCGGCCCTCGGCTCGGCGGTGGGCGCCTTCGATCTGCCGGCGCGCGGCGCGCTGGTGCCGACGCTGGTGCCGCGCGAGCACCTGCCCAATGCCATCAGCCTCAACACGATCATGTTTCAGACCGCGTCGGTGATCGGGCCGTCGCTCGGCGGGGTGATGATCGCGGCCAGCGGCGTCGGTTGGGTCTACGTCGCCAACGCGATCTCGTTCGGCTTCGTCATCGTCGCCCTGTTGATGATGCGCGAGGTGCCGGCGCACCCCAAGTCGGAGACCGGATCGCGAGACGACGTGTCGTGGCACGCGGCGATGGAAGGTCTGCGGTTCGTGTTCCGGTCGCCCCTCATTCGATCGACGATGCTGCTCGATTTCTTCGCGACCTTCTTTTCGTCGGCGACCGCGCTGCTGCCGATTTTCGCGCAGGACGTGCTGCAGGTCGGCGCCAAAGGCTACGGCTGGCTCTACGCGGCGCCGGCGATCGGTGCGATGGCGACCAGTGCCGCGCTGGTGCCGCTGGTCGATCGCATCGAGCGGCGCGGCCCGACGCTGCTCTGGGCGGTCGCAGGCTATGGCCTGGCGACCGTCGTCTTCGGTCTCTCGAGATCGTTCTGGCTGACCTTCACGTGCCTGATGCTCACCGGCGCGACCGACACCGTGAGCATGGTCATCCGCAACGTCGTCCGCCAGCTCGAGACGCCCGATCGCTTGCGCGGCCGTATGACCGGCGTCAACATGGTGTTCTTCCAGGGCGGCCCGCAGCTGGGCGAGCTGGAGGCCGGCGCGGTGGCGAACTGGCTCGGCGCGCCGTTCTCCGTCATCAGCGGCGGGATCGGGTGCCTGCTGGCGACAGCGTGGGTCGCGGGGACCACGCCGGCGCTGCGGCACTACCGGCGGCACGAACTGGCAGAGGACACGGCGAAAACGGTTTAGCGCGCTGCAGCTGAGGTCGGACATGGACCATGCAGCATATGTGGTCGGCGTGATCGCGGACACGCACGGTCTTCTGCGCCCCCAGGTCGCCGCGGTGTTCGCGGACGCCGCGCTGATTCTTCACGCCGGCGACGTCGGCGGCCCGAAGGTGCTCGAATCGCTGGCGGCGATCGCGCCCGTCGACGCAGTCTACGGCAACGTCGACGATCGGCACGATCCTTCGCTGGCGAGCGAGCGCCTGGTTACGGTGGGAGGCGTCACCATCCACGTCAGCCACGGGCACGAGCTGGGGCGTCCGACGGCGGAGCTGATGCTGGCGCGCTACCGCGCAGACGTTGTTGTTTTCGGCCACACCCACAAAGCGGTGGTAGTGCACGACGCGAGCGGACGCATCGCCATCAATCCCGGCGCGGCCGGTCCGCGGCGTTTTGATCGTCAGCCGAGCGTCGCGCGGCTGACGATCGCCGCCGGCAATCCGCCCGCGATCGACGTCGAGATTATCTCGCTGGCGTGAACTCGATCGTGATCTCGGGATCGAGGTTGATCTCCAGTCCTTTGGCGCTCAACAGAACCGCCTTCGCCTCCGCTGGCGTTGCCGCGACCGCCTGGATCCGCGGCAGCAGCGTCTCGTCGGCGAGCACGGTGTCGAGATCGATGTCGAGCAGCGTGACGCGCTGGCCTTCGACGAAGGGGCTGCTCGTCCGCACCAGGGCGCCGGCCGGCTCCGCCGCCAGCAGCACCCGCGCGCCCGCCAGCATCGTCTTGATCATCCCGATCTGTCCGCTCGCCTGGGGCGAGCCGAAGAAGTCGAGGTAGTTCGGCTCGGGCACGTGGATATGGAGTATCGCGTTGCCGTTGGCCTCGTGCGTCATCGTGAAGGTGATCGATTCGTTGGGCGACGGCTGGGTGTTGAACCCCGGCGTTTTGATCGAGATGCCGCCGGGCGCCGCCGGCTGGCTCGAGATTCGCAGCCTGCTGACGTCGGTGAACGCGTAAATCGCGTCCCGTCCCTGCCCCAGCGGCGTCGTCACCAGCTCGGAGGAGAGGTAGGAGACTCCCGGGCCGATGCTCGCCGTCATGTCTCGAGCCTGTTGCTCCGACAACGGGTCGCCGCCGCCGCGGCCGCCGCCGAAGGCGGCGAACTGCTTGAGCTGCGCCAGCGCCGCTTTCGTATAGACCATCCGGTGGTTGATCGTGCCGCTGCCGTCGGCGTTCACCTTCAGCACCGTCGTCATCTGGAAGCAGGCGCCGGTCGTCACCGCGCCGGCGAGGAGGAGGGCGGTGCGGGGCAGGAGCGGTGCGAGTCTCATGCCCCAAACATGACACAGATTCGCCCAGTATCGGTTGACGCGTTATGATCGCTGGATGGACTATCTCTCGACCGCCGAAGTCGCCGCTGGGCCTGACCTTCGGGATCGCGCCGCGATCGACGACCGCTACAAGTGGAACCTCAACGATATTTTCCCCGGCTGGGAGGCGTGGCAACAGGGGTACGACGAGCTCGACACCAAGATCGGCGCCTACGCGGCGCTGCAGGGCACGCTGGCGCAGGGCGCCGATCGCCTGCTCGCGGCGATGCAGCTCTCCGACGACGTCGGCCAGCTGACGTACAAGGTCTGGTACTTCGCCGGCCTGAAGTACGACGAGGACCAGCGCGACAACCAGATCAACGCCAGGCGCCAGCAGGTCCAGATCCTGTTCGCGAAAGCCGGCCAGGCGAGCGCGTGGTTCAACCCCGAGTTGCTCGCGATTCCGCTGGCGACGGTGCAGGCCTGGATGGCCGCGCAACCGGCGTTGGCGATGTACCGTTTCGCGATCGAGGATCTCTACCGCCAGCAGGAGCACGTCCTCGACGAAAAGGGCGAGCACCTGCTCTCGCTCGCCAGCCGTTTTTCCTCCTCGCCCAACGACGCCTACTCCGCGCTGTCGAACGCCGACATCAAGCACCCGGCCATCAAGCTGTCGACCGGACCGGACGTCACCCTGACCTACGGTCAGTACCGCGCCATTCTCGCGACCAACCGCAACCAGGCGGACCGCGCCGCCTCGTTCGAGGCCTACCACCAGGTCTACGCCGCCAACGTGAACACCTATGCGTCGCTCTACAACGGCGTCCTGCAGCGCGACTGGTTTCACGCCCAGTCGCGCGGTTACAAGACGACGCTCGACGCCGCGCTGCACGGCAACAACATTCCGCCGGCGGTGGTGGAAAACCTGATCGAAACCACCAAGGCCGGGACCGAGCCGCTGCGCCGTTACCACCGCCTGCGCCGGCGGGTGCTCGCCCTCGATACCTATCACAACTACGACACCGCCATCCCGCTCGTCGACTTCGATCGCAAGTACCCGTACGAGGACGTGCAGGCGTGGCTGCCGGCGTCGGTGTCGCCGCTCGGCGCCCAATACCAGGGGCACATGCGCGATGCGCTCGCGAGCCGCTGGATCGACGTCTACGAGAACCCGGGTAAGCGCAGCGGCGCCTACTCGGCGCCGGTCTACGGCGTCAACCCCTACATGCTGCTGAACTACAACGACACCCTCGACGCGGTCTTCACGCTGGCGCACGAGATGGGGCACTCGATGCACACCATCCTGTCGAACGCGCACCAGCCGTTCGTCTACTCGGCCTACACGATCTTCATCGCCGAAGTGCCGTCCACGCTCAGCGAGATGTTCTTTCTCGACTACATGCTGAGCCATGCCACCGACGACCGCGAGCGCATCGTCTTGTTGCAGCACGCGATCGACGGGATCGTCGGCACCTTCTATACCCAGGTGCTGTTCGCCGACTACGAGCTGCAGGCGCACCGGCTGGTGGAGGAGGGTCGGCCGGTCACCGCCGACGGCCTCAGCGAGATCTACTTCGGCCTGCTGCAGGCCTACTACGGCGACGCGATGGACTACGACGAGCTGTCACGCCTCACCTGGTCGCGCATCCCGCATTTCTACAGCACGCCGTACTACGTCTATCAGTACGCGACCTGCTTCGCGTCGAGCGCGCAGATGATGCAGCAGTTGACCACCGGCTCGGAAGCCGAGCGCGCCGCGGCCATCGATCGCTACCTCACGCTGCTGAAGGCAGGCGGCAGCGATCATCCGATGCCGTTGCTGCAGCGCGCCGGCGTCGATCTCGGCAAGCCGGAAACCGTGCGCGCCGTCGTCGCCCAGCTCGATCGGCTGGTCACTCAGTTGGAGAATGCGATTGGGGCTCTAAAGGCAATTTAGAATGGCTATACTTCGCCTCGGCGATGCGCATCACGTCGAGAATCGTGCTCGCGACGTTGACCGCCGCGTCGGCGCTCGCCGGCGCCTGTTCGCGCCCGCCTCGACTCACCGCCGATCTCGTCGTCACCGGCGCCAAGATCTGGACCGGTAACCCGGCACAGCCAACCGCGGCGGCGGTCGCGGTCATCGGCGATCGGATCGTCGACGTCGGCGCCGCCGAAGAGATGGAGCCCTGGCGCGGCCCCGACACGACGGTGCTGAACGCCGACGGACGGCGTCTGATCCCGGGCTTCAATGACGCCCGGGTGCGCCTGGTCGACGGCGGCACCGCCATCGACCAGGTCGACCTGACGGACGCGTCTACGGTGGAGGAGTTCGCGAGGCGCATCAACGAGCGCGCCAGGGCGAAGCCGGGCGAATGGCTGCTTGGCGGCCAGTGGGACGAACGGCGCTGGACACCGCCCGAATTGCCGACCCGCGCGCTGATCGACGAGGTCACCAATTCCTCGCCGGTGTTCGTGGTCCGTTATGACGGCCGGATGGCGCTCGCCAATGCCGCCGCTCTCGGACGCGCGGGGTTGACCGAGCACACCGCGGATCCGCCGGACGGCGCCATCGTCCGCGGCGCCAACGGCTTCCCGACCGGCGTCCTCCAAGGGGCGGCGATGGACATCGTCGCCCGGGTGCTGCCACGGGTGACGCCCGAACAACGCCTGCACGCCGTGAAACGCGCCCTGGAGCTGGCGCAATCACTCGGCGTCACCAGCGTTCAGGACGCCGGCGCCACCGGCGAGGACATTGCCGCCTACGCCGAGCTCGCGAATCGCGGAGAGCTGACGGTTCGAGTCTACGCCGTGCCGCCCGAAGCGGGTTGGTACGACCAGGCGAAGCTCGGCCTGGTCCACGCGTTCGGGTCGCCGTGGCTGCGGATCGGCGCGGTGCGCGCGCTCGTCGATCGGTCTCGCGATCTGGCCGAGGCGCGCATCCGGCTGACGGCGGCTGACCACGCCGGATTGCAGCTGTTCGCCGATGCGGCGGGCGAAAGCTCCATGTCGACCGTCATCGGCCTGCTCGAAGACATCGCCCGCGCCAACGGCGGACGTGATCGGCGATCCCAGATCGGCGGATCCCGTCTGACCGCGACCGAGATCGATCGGCTCGGATCCGTGAACGTGGTCGCGCGCGTGCAGCCGGATCTCGCCGACGATGCGATCGGACGCCTCCTGGCCAGGAAGGTGGCCGTCTCGTTCGGCACCGGCTGGCCGTCCGCGCCGCTGAACCCGATGCTGGCGGTCGACGCCGCGGTCGCGCGAGGCGCGACGGTTGCCGAGGCGGTGTCTGCATATACGAGCGGGTCTGCGTTTGCCGAGTTTCAGGAAGCCTCGAAGGGAACGATCGCCCGAGGCCAGCTCGCCGACATGATCGTGCTCAGCGACGACATCCTGTCGGTCCCCGCCGCGCAGATCAAGCACGTGCGCGTGCTGGCCACCATCGTGGGCGGCAGGATCGTCCATCAGCGCAAGCCGTGAGGCGGATCGATGCGTAGCGACCGTCTCTGTACGGCGATGGCGGCCCTGCTGTCGTTGGCCGCCCTCTACGCAGCGGTCCGCTGGGGCGCGATGATTGCCGGGGGCTCCGACTCGTACGGCTACGTCAGCCAGGCCGGCTACTGGCAGCGCGGCAGCCTCGTCATTCAGGAAGACGCCATTCGCTCGTCACCGTGGCCGGGCGCGGCGCTGACGTGGTCGCCGCTCGGCTATCGGCCCTCGCCGAAGCGGCCCGACGCCATCGTCCCGCTCTACGCGCCGGGACTGCCGCTCCTGATGGCCCTCGGCCAGACCGTTGCCGGTTTCTGCGGCGCCTTCTTCGTGGTCCCACTCTGCGGCGCGTTGACGATCGGGCTGACCTACCGCCTCGGGCGCCAGGTATTCGACCCACCAGGCGTCGCGTTGTGGGGCGCGGCCCTGGTCGCGTGCAGCCCGGTGTTCCTGTATCAGATCATGAACGCGATGAGCGACGTCCCGGTGACGGCTGCGTGGACGCTCGCTCTGGTGCTGACGCTGTCGCGGCGCCCGCTGGCGGCGGGATTCGCGATGAGCGCGGCGATCGCGATCCGGCCGAACCTGGCGCCGCTCACCGGCGTGCTGATGGCGTGGACGCTGCTGGCGGAGCGGCGTGAACGCGGTCTGCGCGGCGCCGCCATCGCGTGTTTGCGCCTGGCCGCCGGCGCCGCCGTGTCGGTCATCGGTGTCGCGGTGTTCAACGGTCTGTTGTACGAGTCACCGTTCACGTCGGGCTACGGCCGGACGTCGGATCTGTACGGCCTGCGCTTCTTCTCGACCAACGTCCGGCAGTTCAGCGTCTGGATCGCCGACGTAGAGACGCCGATCGTCGCCGCGGCGGCCCTGTTTTTCGCGGCCCCAGGGCTGCTACCGCCGGCGAGAGTACCGTTCGCCCGCCTCCTGCTCGGCGGATCGCTGTTGGTGGTGCTGCTCTCCTACCTGTTCTACCAGCCGTTCGACGCCTGGTGGTACCTGCGATTCCTGCTGCCGATGTGGCCGGTGATGATGCTGCTGACCGCGGCGGCGCTGGCGTCGATGGCGCGCCGGTGGCTGCGACCTGTGTACCCCGTCGCGATCGCGGCTGCCGTGGTCTTCTGCGCGTGGCATGGCGTCCGGACCGGCATCCAGCGTCACGCGTTCGATCTCGGCATCGACGAACGGCGCTACGTCGACATGGCGCGGTTCGTCGCCGCCCACACCGAGCCCGATGCGGTGATCCTCAGCGTGCAGCACAGCGGGTCGCTGCGTTTGTACGCCGACCGTCTGACCCTGCGATACGACGCCCTCGATCCGCTCTGGCTCGATCGCGTCGTCGCCCATCTGCAGGCGAGCGGACGGCGGCCGTACTACCTGCTGGACGGCGGAGAGGTGGAGGCGTTCAGGAAGCGCTTCGGTTCAGCCAACCGCGCCGGCATGCTCGATTGGCCGCCGGTGGCGATGCTGCGGGGCGGAATCGCACTCTACGATCCGATCGAACGGCGTCGCGATACCCTGCCGCTGGCGATATCGACCACACGCCGGGCGCGCGGGCTCTGCGATCCGCCTCAGAGCTGGCCGCCGGTCCTGCGGATCAGGTAGAACATCGACGCCACGGCCAGGACCAGCGCTTCGACGCCAAACTCCCGCCGGGTCGCGTTCGACAGCAGCCAGATAATCACGCCCGCCGCCAGGATCGGGACTGCCGGTCCGCCGGGCACCGCGAACGGTATGCCGCCGTCGGCGCGCACGTCGCGACGCTGCAGCTCGTACGAGGCGGCGACGCACATCAGGTACATCGTCAGCGCCGCCACGTTCGCGAGCACCGCCAGCTGCGTAAAACTGCTGCTGATCGCCAGCGCCGAGACGATGCAGGCGTAGATCGCGATCGCGATGTACGGCGTGTGAAAGCGCGGGTGAACGCGCGCGACGACCCCGGGCAGCACGCCGTCCCGGGCGAAGGCGAACAGGCTGCGCGGGCTGCCCAGCATGTCTCCCGCGACGTAGCCGAACATCGACACCACCGCGCCGAGCAGCACCAGGAGCCGGCCGCTCTGGCCGAGCACCCGGCCGGCCGCTTCCGCCAGCGGCGCGTTGGAGAACGAAGGCATCGCCGGCCCGAGCAGTCCTTGCGCGACGCACTGGATCAGCAGGTAGAGGAAGGTCGTGATCGCCAGCGCCGAGAAGAGGGCGCGCGGGACCGTGCGCGCCGGGTCGCGCACTTCGCCGCTCGGCACGAGGGCGATTTCCAGGCCGACGAAGGCAAAAATAAGGACGATCGCGGCCTGGCCGATCGCCGCGCCAGCCGGGATGCCGGGCCAGCGCAGGTAGACGGGGTTCACGAACCAGACGCCGCTGCCGACGAGCACCAGCAGCGGGAGCAGCTTCGCCACCGTCAGGGTCTCGACGAGCCGGATGCCAGGCGTAACGCCGCGGATGTTCACCGCCGCGAGGCCGGTGAAGAGCGCGGCGATCAGGATCGCGCGCCCCGCCGGCGCGCTGGCGGCGGGCCACAGCGCCCCAACCGATCCGGAGAGCGCGCTCGAGACGGAGGCGACAGCGAAGGTCGCCATCAGGAAATACAGCACGCCAGCGAGAAAGCCGACGTACGGCCCGAACGCGACCTCGACGTAGGCGTAGAGGCCGCCGGTCAGCGACACCCGGCTTCCCGCGGCGGCGACGCAGCAGACGATCAGCGCCATCAAGGCGGCGCAGACCACGTAGGCGACCGGCGCGGCGGTGCCGAGGCGAGCGGCCGCGACCGCAGGCAGCACGAAGATGCCCGCGCCGATGGTGGAGTTGATGATGCTCGCCGTCAGCTGGCGCGCGCCGATCGCGCGCACCAGCCCGGCGCCCGCGGCGGGTGCCATCCGCCGCGACTGTACCTCAATTGAAAGCCGATGGCTGAAAGCTGAAAGCTAAGTAAGATCGTCGTCTCGTGGTTCATCTGCTCGCGCTGCTCGGGATTCTGAGCATCTCTTTTTCGGCGGTGTTCGTCAGGCTCGCCGGCGTCTCTCCCGTGACCGCGACGTTCTATCGCGGCGCCTATGCCGCGCCGGTGCTGCTGCTCATCTGGCTGGCGCAGAAACCGCGGGATCGCCGCGGCCGGCGCGAGCGCTGGCTCGCGATCGTCAGCGGCCTGCTGCTCGCGCTCGATCTGAACCTCTGGCACGAGTCGATCGCTCTCGTCGGCGCCGGCCTGGGGACGGTGATTGCCAACGCCCAGGTGGTGTTCGTCGCCGCGGCCGCCTGGGTGCTCTACGGCGAGCGGCCGTCGCTCGCGCGGGTCGCGACGATCGGCATCGTGCTCGGGGGAGTAGTGCTGACGTCGGGGCTGGCTCGCCACGACGCCTACGGGACGGCACCGGTCGCCGGCGCCTTCATCGGCTTGCTCGCCGCCATCGTCTACGCGGCGTTCATACTCGTCTATCGCGACGCCAACCGGACGCCGGGCCCGCGCTCAGGGCCGCTGCTCGATTCGACGCTGGGGATGGTGGCGGGCGCGCTCGCATCGGCGGTGTTCGACCCGCACTTCACCTTCACTCCTGGCCTGAGCGCGGGCCTGTGGCTGGTTCTGCTTGCCATCGGCTCGCAGGTGATTGGCTGGCTGCTCATCGGCACGGCGCTGCCGAAGCTGCCGGTGGTGGAGACGTCGGTGCTGCTGCTCGGTCAGCCGGTGTTCACCGTGATCTGGGGCGTGCTGATGTTCGACGAGCGCCTGTCCGCCCTGCAGTGGGCCGGCGCGGCGATCGTCCTCGCCGGCGTCGGGGTGCTGTCGTTCCAGCGCCGGTGACGATGGGTCTCCTCGATCTTACGTGACCGTCGGTGCGCGGTGGGTGGCGGCGACTTCCGCGGCGGCGCGGCGTCCGCTCTCGACCGCGCCGTTCATGTAGCCCTGCCACCTGACGCTGGTGTGCTCGCCGGCGAAGAACAAGCGACCGGCAGGCCTGGACAGCCAGGCGCGCAGCGACGGCTCGAAGCCGGGATCGAAGTAGGCGTAGCCGCCGCGGGCGTACGGATCCTGCTCCCAGACGATCTGCCGCGAGGCGATCAGCTCGCCGTCCTTCGATCCGAGCCAGTCGAGCGCGTCGCTCAGCCCGCGCGCGCCGTGCTTGGCGACGATGGCCTGGGTCGCATCGCTGGCGCCGCCGCCGGCCAGCAGGCCCAATATGCCGGCGCGCCCGCGCTGTTCCTCGTTGGAATCCCAGACCGCGCCGAAGGGCAGCGGCGAGCCGAACGCGCGCGGCCGCCCCGGGGCCCGCCAGAACCGCTTTGAGAACTGCAGCAGCGTCTTCGTGGCGCGGCCGTACTTCAGCCGAACGATCGCCTCGTGCTGCTGCGCCGGCAGCGCCGGCGTGATCGGAATCCGCCGCAGCAGCGTCGCCGGCAGCGCCAGAATCGCATAGTCGCAGTTGATTTGGGCGAGCGCGCGGTTGTTCTTGACGCTGACGCGAACGATCTTCCCGCGGTGCGACAGCGCGACGACGTCGGTGTTGAGGTGCAGGCGATCGCCCAGCGGCTCGGCAAGCGCCAGGGCGAGGCGGTCGGTGCCGCCTTCGATGCGATACATCGCGCCAGGCGCCGAGGAGCCGTTGTCGGAAAACTGGTCAACCAGCGCCACCAGCGAGAGCTCGTCGGGGTCGGCCAGGAAGAAGCCGCGGAGCCCGGTGGCCGTCGCGCGCAGATCGGCGTCCGCCTTGGTCTCGTCGAGCCACGCCGCCACCGACCGCCGCGCGAGATCGGCGGTGATCGGCGAGTCCCATCGCCGTTCGGCGAGGGTGTACGGCCGGCCGACGCCGCTCAATTGCTCGGCGAGCCGCTGCCAGCCGTGTCTGGCATTGCGGGTGACAATCTTGGCGCGGCCGCTCTGATCGGCGCGGACGTAGCCGAACCCGCCTTTGAGGATGCGCGTCGGCTTGAGCCCGACCTCGGCTGCCAGGTGGCGAATCTCGTGCTGTTCCTCGTCGATGAAGTCGCCGCCGGCCTCCGCGTGTTGCCCCTCGGCGAAGCCGTCGCGGATCGTCCACACCCGGCCGCCGACGCGGTCGCGGACATCGATCACCGTCACCGTCGCGCCCAGCGCGATGAGATCGCGGGCCGCGGCGAGCCCGGCCAGGCCCGCCCCCGCCACCAGCACCGAGACCCCGCTCAAAGTCGTATCGCTCACGCCTCTCACTGTACGGGGAAATCGCCCGCCCGCATGGGCTAAACTTTGCCCATGCTCCCCATCCTGGCCGTGCTGGCGATGACCTACGCGCACCCCGAACAGCTGGTGGAGACCGACTGGGTCGCCGCCCATGCCGCCGACGCCAACGTCCGCATCGTCGACATGCGGCAGGCAGGGTATGCCGACGGCCATGTGCCGGGCGCCGTCTATGTCTCGCCGGTGGCGATCCGAGACGCCAAAGCGCCGCCTACGTTCCTGCCGACGGCCGCCGCCTTCGAAGAGATGATGGCGAAGCTCGGTGTCGGCAACGCCACCCGCGTCGTGGTTTATGACGAGCGCGGTGGTATTTACGCCGCGCGCCTCTGGTGGATCCTCAACTACTACGGCCACACCAACGTGGCGCTGATGAACGGCGGCTGGATCAAGTGGACGGCTGAGCAGCGTCCGTCATCGACGGCGGCTGCCTCGCCGGCTGTCGCGATCTTCACCGCGCGGCCGCAGCCGAAATGGGTCGCGACCGCCAGCGACGTCGTCGGCGCGATCGACAAGCCGGGCGTCAAGATCATCGACGCCCGCACCCAGGGCGAGATCGACGGCAAGGACCTGCGCAACATCAGGCGCGGGGGATTCGTGCCGTCCTCGATCCCGGTCTACTGGGAGGATCTGCTCGACGCCCAGACCAAGACGTTCAAGCCGGCCGAGGCGCTGAAGAAGATCTACGAGGAGCGCGGCATCGTGCCATCGCAGGAAGTCATCGCCTACTGCCAGGTCGGCATGCGCGCGTCGGTCGACCTGTTCGCGCTCCATCTGATCGGCTATGACAAGCTCCGCAACTACTACGGCGCGTGGGAGGAATGGGGCAGCCGCGACGACCTGCCGCTGGGGACGAAGAAATGATGCCGCGCCGCCTCCTGCCGCTCGCCGCCCTGACCGCGGCCGCCGTGTCGCTGGCGGTCCTGCATCCCGGGGCCCAGTCGCGGTCGGGCGCCCGCACCGCGATTGTCGGCGGGACCCTCCTCATCGACGGCAACGGCGGCTCGCCAGTGGCTGACGCGGTCGTGCTGATCGACGGCGCCCGCATCACCGCGGTCGGAGCGCGAAGCGCCGTGCCGATTCCGTCCGATGCCCGGCAGATCGACGCGCGCGGCCGCTGGATCGTGCCGGGCTTGATTGACACCAACGTGCACCTCTCGCTCTACGGCGGGCAGAACGACCGCTACGAGACGATGGCGAAGTATCAGCCGCGGCAGGAGGAGATCGTGCTGGAAGCGGCCCAGATCGATCTGAGCTACGGCGTCACGACCGTGCGCGACAGTTACGGCGCCTTGCTGCCGCTGACGAAGGTGCGCGATCGGATCGCGCGCGGCGAGCAGCCCGGCGCGCGCGTTCTCGCCGCGGGCAACATTCTCGGATGGAGCGGGCCCTACTCGTTTTCCTTCAGCCGCGTGATGGGCCAGTTGACGCTGTTCCAGGAGCAAATGAACGACTTCATCGCCCAGGGCGGCGGCGAAGAGCTGATGGGGATGACGCCGGAGGAGCTGCGCCGGGCGATCGACGCCTATCTCGATAAAGGACCGGACTTCCTGAAGTTCGGCGGCACCAGCCATTTCTCCGAGCCGACCTTCATCGGCTTCTCGGCCGAGGCGCAGAAGGTGATCGTCGACGAAGCGCACAAGCGCGGTCGCGCGGCGGAGACGCACTCCACCAGCATCGAAGGGCTGCGCCTGTCAATCGCCGCCGGCATCGACGGCATCCAACACCCTGAGCTGCTCGACGGCCGCGCCATGCCCGACGATCTCGCCAGGATCATCGTCGACCGCGGCTTGAATTGTTCGATGCTCGCGAGCACCATCACCGGTCCGGCCTGGAAGCGGCATCTCAAGAGCCAGGAAGAAGTGAGAAGGAAGAGGGCAGAAGGCAGGGCAGAAGAGACTAAGGTCGAGAGGATGTCGCGCGACCAGACGAGCGCCGAGCGGCGCAAGGAGGCTGCCGAGGAAGGCGCCGATCTCGAAATGCGGCGTGCTAACGCGCAGAAGCTGATTCGGGCCGGCTGCCGCGTCACGCCCGGGACCGACAGCTACTGGGCGGCGGCGCCAGAGTTCACGCGCACGCCGAAACCACTCGAGCAGGATCATGGCATCGGCACGATCATGGCCGTCGAAGGCCTGGTCGAGCTGGGCATGTCGCCGTCGCAGGCGCTCGTCGCCGCGACCCGCAACGGCGCGGAAGCGGCGCGAGGGCTGAAGGACTTCGGGACCATCGAAACCGGCAAGCTGGCCGATCTCGTGATGCTGACCGCCGACCCGCTCGCCGACATCGCCAATCTCCGCAAGGTCGGCGCGGTGATGAAGGACGGCCAGATCGTCGATCGGGCGCGGCTGCCGCAGACACGAGTGCTGTCGGTGGCGCCGCCACCAGCGGCGCCCGGAACGAAGGCATTCTGAAGACGACCATGCGGGAACATCGCCGCTTGTTCTGGGAGGCCGCCTGGCTGGCGATCGTCCTGCTGGCGATCAAGGCCTACTATCTTGGGGCGCCGGCGGCAGCGACGCCGCGCGCGGCATGGGACTACGTTCAAGATGTGGCCGCGGTCTCCTTTGTCGACGCGCTTTTTGCCGTCTTCTTCTGGATCTGCGGCACGGCGGCGTTGCTCGTCGCCGGCAATCGGCCGCGCCTCGCGCGCCTCGTCACCGTCGTGTCGATGGCGTTCGGGGCGGTCTCCTGTCTCTACGCGATCGCCAGCATCTTCTTCTTCGGTGTGTTCGGCGGCTTCCTGACGTATCCGCTGCTGGCGCTTGTTGGCGACGTCCACATGCTGCGCTCGTCGGTGGCGGCCGAGCTCTTCCGGTCGACGCTGATCGCGCTTGCCGGCGTGCCGTTCCTGTACGTGGTGCTGGTCGAGGGCACACTACGCGGCGCTTCTCCCCGCCAGGCGGCACCGTGGCGGCCACCCGCGATCGCGCTCACGCTGCTGACCGTCTGGGTAGCCGGTGGGCAATGGTCGTTCGCGCGCGAGTGGACGACGCGCCGGGATCGCCAGGTCGCGGCCAACGCCGAATGGGTGCTGGCGGCGTCGTGGTGGGAGGCGAGCGGTGGTGCCCGCGCGATCCGCCTGGCTGGTTCGGTCAGCGACGGCGATCTGACTGATTTCGAGCCGCTTCCGGCGGCGCTGGTGCGCGGCGCGCTGGCGCAGGCGCGCGGCGCCCGCCTGGTTGCGGCGCGGCGCCCGCCCAACGTGATCCTGGTCGTGCTGGAATCGGTGGCGGCGAGGTGGGCGAGCCTGAACGGCGGTGCCTACGACACCACCCCTCAGCTCAAGGCAGAGTCGGGCCGCGGCGTGGTGTTCGAGAACTTCTACGCGCACATCGGCCGCAGCTCGAACTCCCTGGGGGCGATCCTGCTGTCGACGTTTCCCAAGCTCGATTTCAACGACCTCACGGAAGAGTACCCGCGCCTGCCTGGTACCTCGCTGGCGTCCGTGTTTCACGATCGCGGCTATCGGACCGCGTTCGTGACGCCGAGCGATCTGGGTTGGGCCGACTGGCGGACATTCCTCGATCATCGCGGCTTCGGCGAGGTCATCGATCATCATCAGCTGGCGTGCGCGACGCTGCTTTCGTCCTGGGGCATGGAGGATCGCTGCGCCGTCGACAGCATGGTCCAGTTCATCGAGAAGGACCCGGCGCGGCCGTTCTTCCTCATGGCGTGGAGCCAGCAGACGCATCATCCCTACGAGCCGACGCCTGGCGTGCCGACATTGCCGTTCGTCGACGCGTCGATCCCCGACGCCTACGACCTCGGGCGGTACTTGAACGTGCTGCACGAAACGGATCGGCACCTCGAGCGGCTGTTCGAGACCGTTCGCCGCGCCGGCCTCGAGCAGGACACGCTGATTGTGGTCACCGGCGATCACGGGCAGGCGTTTGGCGATCCGCACGACACCTTCATGCAGGGACGGACCATCTACGAGGAAGATGTCCACGTGCCGCTGCTGATCTGGTATCCGCGACAGTACAGGGCGCCGGCGCGTGCGGCGACGATCGGCAGCCATGTCGATCTGGCGCCGACCATCGCCGACCTCGCCGGCTTTCCGGCAGCGCCGGACTGGCAGGGACGGAGCCTGTTCGCCGCCGCGCGCGCGCCGCGGGCGTACTTCTACGTGGCAGAGGATCACTTCACGCTCGGCGTCCGGGAAGAGAACTGGAAGTACATCTTCGATCTGCGCGAAGGCTCGCAGGAGTTGTACGACCTGAGCCGCGATCCGAACGAGCGGCATAGCCTGGCGGCGCTGCAGCCGGAGCGCAGCGCGCGGCTGCGCCAGCGGCTGGTGGCCTGGACCGACGCCAACCGGCGGCAGTACGACAAGAGAGGGCAATGACTCTCGACTCTCAACTGTCAACTCTCAGCTCTCCGTTGTCAGTGGTCAGCTTGTCCCTCTCTGTGTCCTCTGCGCTCTCTGTGTCGGGACGGCGTGCCGCGGCGCCGCAACGCTGAACGGAGGCGGCGCCGTCCATGACCTCGATCTCGCGGCGGGAACTGCTCAAGCGCGTCGGGTCCGCCGGCGTCGCCGCGGGGCTGAGCCGAGCCGGCCTGAACGGGGCAGACTCCTCGACGGTGCCCGGGGCAAGCCCGTCGACGTTGCTCGGGGCAGGCAGCGCGGAGTCGATTCGGATAGCAGGGGAACCCGTCGCGGTCACCATCACCCCGGTCAGCCCGCTGACAGCGCGCATCACGCTCACCTCAATCCGCAACCCCCCGACGGCGCTCGGGGCAAGCCCCTCGACGAAGCTCGGAGCCGGTGCCTCGACGCTGGTCGAAGGAGTTCCGTCTGACGGATCGCTCGTGGACCGGGCATGGCCCGCGCCGGCGGCTCGGATTCGAGAGCTGCCGCGCGCGCGCACGGTTCGGTGCGGAAGGCTGCGCGTTCGCGTGTCTTCGTCCGCATCGCCGCCCCCTGGTGCGCTGCAAATCGACGTCGGCGCCGCGGGCGGCCGCGTGATCCAGCGGCTCCGCATCGATCAGCAGACCGGCGCCTTGTCGTTCCTGCTCAGCGGCAGCCCGCTGCTCGGCCTCGGTGAGGGCGGTCCGCAGTTCGACCGCCGCGGATCGACGGTCGGCAGCCGTGCCGGCCAGGGCGGCTACCAGTTGCGCACGCACGGCGCGAGAGTGCCCGTGCAATGGATGATCGACACCGGCGGCTGGGCGATGTTCGTCCATCAGCCGTACGGCGCCTTCGATCTGACCGGCGCCGAAGGGCGCTTCACGGTGTCGGACCCGGCCGCGGGGTCGCGTGCCGCCGCCCTGCCGCTCGATCTGTTCGTGGTCGGCGCGCGGGAGCCGGCGGCGATCATGCACGAGTACGCGCAGCTGACCGGTCATCCTGAGATGCCGCCGCTCTGGTCGTTCGGCTACCAGCAGTCGCATCGGACCCTCGCCAGCCGCCAGGAGGTGCTGCAGGAAGCCAGGACCTTCCGCGAGAAGAAGCTGCCCTGCGACACGATGATTTACCTCGGCACCGGTTTCTGCCCGTCGGGCTGGAACACCGACAACGGCGAGTTCACCTTCAACCCCAACGTCTTCCCCGATCCGGCAGCGATGGTTCAGCAGCTGCACGACGATCATTTCAAGGTCGTTCTGCATGTCGTCCTCGAAGGGAAAACGCTGAGCGGCACGGTCGGCGACCCGTGCACTGCTCAGCCGCTGCCGACCGGCCGACGACCTGACGGCACCTGGCCCGACGATCGGCAGGTGAGCTGCTATTGGCCGGCGCACAAGGCGCTGTTCGACGCCGGCGTCGACGGCTGGTGGCCGGATCAGGGTGACGGTCTCGATGCGCCGTCGCGGCGCGCGCGCAACCGGATGTACGCGGACGGCAGTCAGTTGTGGCGTCCGAATCAACGCGTGTTCGCGCTGCACCGCAACGGCCACGCCGGCATGCAGCGCGAGGGTGCGTTCCTCTGGTCGGGCGACGTCTTCTCCACCTGGGAGACGCTGAAGACCCACGTTCCGGTGGCGGTCAACACCGCGCTGTCGGGGATCCCGTTCTGGGGCACCGACATCGGCGGCTTTGTGCCGACCAGGGAGCTGACCGGCGAGCTGTATGTCAGGTGGTTTCAGTTCGCCGCATTCTGCCCGCTGTTTCGATCGCACGGCCGGACGTGGAAGCTGCGGCTGCCCTGGGGATGGAACACAGGCTCGCTCGAACCCGACGAGATTGTCAGCTCCACCGCCGGCGCCAGCAATCCGGATGTCAGCGAGCTCCACAACGCAGCGGTCGAGCCCATCTGCCGGACCTTCCTCGAGCTTCGCTACCGCCTGCTGCCGTATTTGTACGGCGCGGTGCGGGAGGCGCACGATACCGGGATGCCCATCGTTCGCGCCCTCTGGCTGCACTACCCGGACGATCGCGAGGCAGTCGCACGTGGCGACGAGTACTTGTGGGGACGCGACATGCTCGTGGCGCCGGTCGTCGAAAAAGGCGCGGCCTCCCGCGACGTCTATCTTCCCGCCGGCCGTTGGTACGACTTCTGGGACGAGCGCGCCTACGATGGTGGACGCCACCTGCGCCGGCCGGTCGATCTCGCGACGCTGCCGCTGTACGTCCGGGCGGGCGCGCTGTTGCCGCTGGGTCCCGTGAGACAGTACACCGGCGAGCCGGTCGACGGTCCCTTGACCCTGCAGGTCTACCCTGGAGCCGACGGCGCGGTCACGGTTTACGAAGACGATGGGCGGACCTTCGACTACAAACGGGGGGCGTGGATGGGCATCGAGATGCAGTGGTCTGATGCGCGTCGAACCTTGACGCTGAGGCTGGCGAAAGGCTCCCGCATGATGCCGCCCGCCTCGCGGCGCATCAGCGTTCGGGTCGCCGGCACGCAGACGACACGCGAGACGTCGTTCTCCGGCGCTCCCGTGCAGGTGCAGTTGTAGTGTGGCTCGGTCGACGCCCTTCGACGGACCCTGGTTGGTTCAGGAGCCCTTGATCTTCACAAGCCCCATGAGGCTCGCCAGCTGAGCGGCGTGTCGAACCCCCCAAGCGAGGCGTAGAGGCTCCACTGACCGTGATGGATCGCTTCGTGTTGCACGAACTCCCACGTGAAGATCGCAAAGGTGAAGGGGGTGCCGTCCCAATCAATCGGCGCGTCGACGTCGACGGATTTCAGTGTCTCGCACAGACGTCGCTGCTGGTCGTCCAGCGCGTCCAGGAGCGCCTCCCGGCTCAGCGGGCCGGCGTAGTGCTCGTGCCGTCGGGCCCAATCCACTTTTCTCGATGCCAGCGCGGCATTGTAGACGCCGCGCGCACACACCAGGTGTCGCAGTTGCTTGCAAAAAGGGGCGAACCCGACGCCAGGCGTGAACTCCCACTTGTCGTCGGGAACCGCGCGCACGAAATCGGTGGTCAGGCCATGGAGCACCTTGCTGTATCGTACGAAGT
>DATASG010000191.1:0-5835 GCA_036269295.1 Vicinamibacterales bacterium
CAAGCTCCGCGAGTCGGAGGAGATGAAAGCCGATCGCGACTACCTCGATCGGCTGCAGGGCGAGCTGCAAGCGAGCGGCCTCGAGGGCGAGACGCGGCTGGCGATGGGCGACCCTGCGGACGAGCTGGTCAAGGTCTCCGAAGAGCAGGGCGTCGACCTGATCGCGATGTCCACGCACGGCCACCGCTTCGTCAAGGACGTGCTGCTGGGCGCGACCGCCGACAAAGTGCGCCACCTGGTGAAGATCCCGGTGCTGCTGCTGCGAGCACAAAGCTAGTCGTTAGTCGATAGTCCATGTTCTCTGTGCTATAAAGCCCTTGATGGCCGCCTCGACCGAGCCGATCCACGCGCACGCGATCGACAACATCCGTTACATCCGCGACGCGATGTCGCGGGCGACGCAATTCACCGCGGTACCCGGATGGGGCGGCGTGGCGATGGGCGCAACCGCGATCGTCACCGCGGTTCTCTCGGGCCCGCCCGATGGCTCGCGGCGCTGGCTGTCGATCTGGCTGGTCGAAGCGGGCGCGGCGGCCACGATCGCCCTGATCACGATGACGATCAAGGCGCGGCGGATCGGCGCGCCGCTGTCCTCGGCGGCGCCGGCGCACCGCTTCGCGCTGGGTTACGTGCCGCCGCTCGTCGCCGGGGTGGTGCTGACGGCGGCATTCGCGGCGCTGGGGCAGACGCCGCGGCTGCCGGGCTGCTGGCTGCTGATGTACGGCACCGCGGCGGCCACCGGCGGCACATCAACGGTCCGGGTGGTGCCGCTGATGGGGATCGGCTTCATGGCGCTCGGCGCGATCGCGTTCGCGGTGCCAGCCGAGTGGGGACACTGGCTCATGGCCGCCGGCTTCGGCGGCCTGCACATGGTGTTCGGCTTCGTGATCGCGAGAAAATATGGCGGCTAAGGCTTTACGGAAGTACGAAGTACGAAGTACGAAGTCAGAAGTACGAAGTACGAAGGCAGAGCGGGAAGTCCCGAAAGAGAATCGGAGTCCGCTCGAACTGGATCGGCTGATTCACGAGCGGCTGCGGCTGGGAATCGTCAGCGCGCTGGCGGTGAACGAGCGGCTGACGTTCAACGATCTCAAGCGTCTCCTGCAGACCACCGACGGCAACCTGAGCGTGCACGCGCGCAAGCTCGAAGAGGCGCGCTACATCGTCTGCGACAAGGGATTCGAGGGGCGCATGCCGCGCACCGAGTACCGCCTCGCCGCCGCCGGCCGCCGCGCCTTCGAGAAATATCTCGCGCACATGGAGGCGATCATCAAGGCGGCGCGGCCTTAGTCCTTCGGATCGCGCAATCGGGTAGTTGATTGCGCGAGTCATAAAAGCGCGCGTCCCGTGATCCGCTCCAGAATGCGCAGCGGCGAGCGCTGCGGCTCGCCCATCGCGTCCACGGGCAGCAGGAACGTCTGCTCCAGCTGATACTGCCCCGACGTCGCCGCGTGGCTCACCTGATCGGTGAACGCCAACCAGGTCGATCCCGCGGGCAGATCGACGCGGCTCTGCGGCGATTCCTTCTGAAACGCCTCGTCGCCCTTCATGCAATCGTGAAGCTGCAGCATCAGCGCGTCGTAGGCCGACCGCGGCGTCCTGGTGACGCGCACCAGCGCGAGCAGGTGTCCCATGCCGGGCAGCGGCACGCGCAGCTGGGGCGCGAAGCGGCGCGCCACGGCCTCGAAGTCGTCGCCGAGGCGCCACGCGCGGGCGCGCCCTTCCGGGTTCACGTTGCTGAACACTCGCAGGATGCGGCGACCGCCCGACGGCGTCGCTGGAAAGCTGTCCACGTGCAGCCGTGTATCATCCTTGCGCCAGCTCGACCGGCGTCCGGCGAGCTCGGCCGGCCGGAAACTGGCCCGCCCACGGACGATCCGGCCTCGATACGCCGGCAGCAGCTGGTCGACCAGTGACGCCGCCGACTCGCTGAAGCGGTGGACGAAGCGGCGGAGGGTCTCCGCGTCATGACCTGTTGCAGTCGTCCCCCCCAGCCGCCCTGACGCCGGGTCGTAGCTGGCGTTCTTGGAGCTGCCCAGGATCGACGGCGTAAACAGCAGAGTTTCCAGGGGTTCGACCGCGAAAGGCAAAGCCGGGAGAAACAGAACGTGGCCCGCTTCCAGGGCTCGCTGCGCGGCCGCAACTGCCTCCTGAGATTGAGGTTTCCGCCACTCGACCCCGTCTACTCGAGTGACGGTCGTCATGAATCCGTAAGTATTATAAAAAGAGACATCAAATGACGTCCTGGGGGTAAATAGTGTGACCGAAGCACCCGTATCCTGCTATACGACGCGGTACGACCTGGATAGGTGTGTCTTCCCCACAGCTTGGAGCTAACGGTGTTCAGACGTTTTTGTTTCCGGTCTTCTATTCTGCTCGCATCCGGCGCCATCGCCCTCACGAGTGCCGCCTGCGGCAGCAATACGTCAGCGGCCGGACCGGGTGGAGGCGGCCGCGGCCGCGGCCGTGGCGGAGACGGCGGCGCGGCGCCGGTTGTGACCGCCAAGGCGGTGTCCAAGAACGTTCCGGTCGATCTCGCCGCCATCGGCAACGTCGAGGCCTTCGCCGTGATCTCCATCCGATCGCAGGTGACCGGCGTCCTCGAACAACTGTCGTTCCATGAAGGCGACCTGGTCAAGCAGGGACAGCTGCTCTTCACCGTCGATCGGCGCCCGTTCGAAGCGGCACTGGCGCAGGCCGAGGCGATGCTGGTGCGGGACCAGGCGCTGCTGTCGCAGGCCGAAGCACAGCTCGCGCGCGACGCGGCGAACGCGGAGTACATGCAGCTGAGCGCCGAGCGCCAGCAGCAGCTGACCACCCGCGGCATCATCTCCAAGGACGTGTCCGAGCAGGCGCGCTCACAAGCGGACGCGACCGCCGCGCTGGTCAAGGCCGACCGCGCCTCGATTGACAGCGCCCGGGCGCAGCTCGTGGCCCAGCAGGGCGCGGTCGACGCGGCGCGGGTTTCGCTGGATTACACCGTGATCAAATCGCCGATCGACGGCCAGACCGGCAATCTCGGCGTCAAGGTCGGCAGTCTGGTCACCGCAAACCAGACCGAGCTGACGACGATCGCGCGCGTCCAGCCGGTGCTCGTCACCTTCACCGTGCCTGCGATTCACCTCGGCACCATCAAGTCGCACATGACCGGCGGCAAGCTGCCGGTCACGGCGACGCCCCAGGACACTGCGGCACAGCCGGCGCCTGGCGTGCTGACCTTCGTCGACAACGCGGTCGACATGACCACCGACACGATCAAGCTGAAGGCCACCTTCGACAACCCGGATCGCCATCTGTGGCCCGGTCAGTTCGCGCGTGTGTCGCTGCGTCTGACGACGCTCGACAGCGCCACCGTGGTGCCGTCGCAGGCCGTGCAGACCGGGCAGGACGGGCAGTACGTGTTCGTCGTGAAGGACGACCAGACGGTCGAGCAGCGCACCGTTACCGTCGGCCAGCGCGTCGAGGACGACACCGTGGTGGAGAAAGGGTTGAAGCCGGGCGAGACGGTGGTCACCGAAGGGCAGCTGCGGCTCGAGCCGGGCTCGCGCGTGACCACGGATCTCTCAGGCCGCGGCGCCGGCCGAGGCGGACGTGGCGGACGCGCTGGCGGTGGCGGCGGTGCTCGTGGCGCCAGCGGTGCAACCGGCGCGAGCGGCGCTGGACGGCAGTAACAACGCACAAGGCTCACGTCTCAACGGTGAAGTCTCACGATGGGACCTGGTTGAGAGTTGAGCCTTGAGCCTCGAGAGTTGAGAGTGATCCGTGAACGTCTCTGAAGTCTTCATCAAGCGCCCGATCGCCACCAGCCTGCTGATGGTCGGCATCGCGCTGTTCGGGGTCATCGCCTACCGGGCGTTGCCGGTGAGCGATCTGCCGCAGGTCGATTATCCGACGCTGAACGTCAACGCCGGGCTGCCGGGCGGCGATCCGGGCACGATGGCGTCGTCGGTGGCGAGCCCGCTCGAACGGCAATTCACGACCATCGCCGGCCTCGACTCGATGACCTCGCGCAGCAGTTCCGGCAGCACCAACATCACGCTCCAGTTCGATCTCAACCGCGACATCGACAGCGCCACCGTCGACGTCCAGACCGCGATCGCGGCGGTGATGCCGCTCTTGCCGTCGGGCATGCCGTCGCCGCCGTCGTTCCGCAAGAACAACCCGAACGATCAGCCGATCCTGATGCTGAACCTGACGTCGAACACGCTGCCGCTGTCGGCGCTGGACGACTACGCCGAGACGATGATCGCGCCGCGCATCTCGATGGTGAGCGGCGTGTCGCAGGTGGTGGTGCAGGGCGCGTCGAAGTACGCCGTTCGCGTCCAGCTCGACCCCGACAAGCTGCACGCGCAGGGGATCGGGCTCAACGAGATCGACACGGCGCTGAACAACTGGAACGTCAACCTGCCGACCGGCCAGCTGTTCGGGCTGTCGTCCACGTACAACATCAAGGCCGGCGGCCAGTTGATGAACGCCGCGGCGTTCCGGCCGATGATCGTCAGCTACCGCAAGGGTGCGCCCGTGCGCCTGGATCAGGTCGCGAACGTCATCGACAGCATCGAGAACGTCATGAACGGCTCGTGGTTCTACACCAAGCCGAACGGGCCCGATGGGCCGCCGCTGAAACAGACGGCGATCACGCTGCAGGTGATGCGCCAGCCAGGCACCAATACGATCGAGGTCACCGACGCGGTGCGGGCGCTGCTGCCGACGTTCGAGTCGCAGATTCCGCCGTCGGTGCACCTGACGCCGCGCCAAGATCGCTCGCGCACGATCCGGGCGGCGTTCTCGGACATCCAGGTGACGATGCTGATCACGCTGATCCTGGTGGTCGGCGTCATCTACCTCTTCCTCCACAACGCCTCGGCGACGCTGATCCCGGCGCTGGCGCTGCCCTTCTCCATCCTCGGCACCTTCGCCGTGATGCAGATGCTGCACTTCAGCCTCAACAACCTGTCGATGATGGCGCTCATCCTCTCGATCGGCTTCGTCGTGGACGACGCGATCGTGATGCTCGAGAACATCGTGCGGCACATGGAAGCCGGCGAAAAGCCGCTGGAAGCGTCGCTCAAAGGCTCGCAGGAAATCGGCTTCACGATTTTGACGATGACCACGTCGCTCGCCGCGGTGTTCATCCCGATCCTGTTCATGAGCGGCATCCTGGGCCGGCTGTTCCGCGAGTTCGCGGTCACCATCACCACCGCGATCCTGATCTCGGGCATCGTCTCGGTGACGCTGACGCCGATGCTGTGCAGCCGCTTCCTCAAGGTGGTGCACACGAAGAAGGGCTTCGCCGGCCTGATGGACCGCGCCTTCGATGCGCTGCTGCACGGCTACGAGTGGAGCCTGGGACACGTCCTGCGTCACCGGGTCGTGATGCTGGGGGTGTTCGTCGCGGTCGCCTACTTCACCGTCCACATGTTCAACATCATCCCGACCGGGTTCATCCCCGATCAGGACAACGACTCGATGTTCGTCAACCTGCAGGCGGGTCAGGGCACGTCGTACTACGACATGGCCAAGTGGACGCAGCAGGTCGGCGACGTCGTCATCCGCAACAAGTACGTGGACTCGTTCCTGGCCAGCGTCGGCGGCGGCCCCGGCGGCGGCGGCACGAACAACGGCCGGATCATGGTGCAGCTGGTGCCGCGGGCGCAGCGCGACCAGACCGCGCAGCAGATTGCGGTGCAGCTGCGGCCGCAGCTGCTCCGCTTTCCCGGCTTCAAGGGCTTCGTCGGCCTGCCGCCCTCTCTGCAGATCGGCGGGCGCATGGGCAACCAGAACTACAGCATCATGATGCAGGGCATGAACACCGACGAGCTCTACGAGTGGGCG
>DATASG010000192.1:0-3369 GCA_036269295.1 Vicinamibacterales bacterium
CGGGAAGGCGCCCTGGCGATAGCCGAGGTCCGCGAAGCAGGGCTGCAGGTGGAACGGCACCGGGTAATAGATCTCGTTGCCGATGCCCTGCGCGTCGAGGTGACGCTTGAGCCCGTCACGATCGGCGGTCCTGATCACGAATTGGTTGAAGATGTGCGTCCGGCCGGACGGCTCGACCGGGAGCATGATCGAGGCGTCGAGGCCGGCGTCGTGAAACAGGCGGCGATAGCGCGCGGCGTTCGCCCGGCGTCCTTCCGTCCAGCCGGCCAGATGCGGCGCCTTGACCCGCAGCACCGCCGCCTGGAGCGCATCCATCCGGAAGTTCGCGCCAACAAGGTGGTGATAGTACTTCGGCTTCATGCCGTGGGTGCGGAGCAGCCTGGCGCGCTCGGCGAGCGCCGGGTTCTCGGTGGTGAGCAGGCCGGCGTCGCCGAAGGCGCCCAGGTTCTTGCTCGGGAAGAACGAGAAGCAGCCGAAGGCGCCGATGGCGCCGAGGGGACGCGAACCGTAGGTCGAGCCGATCGCCTGGGCCGCGTCCTCAATGACCGGGATCCCGGCCCGGTTCGCGGCGTCCATGATCGGATCCATGTCGGCGCCGAGACCGAAGAGGTGCACCGGCATGATCGCCTTCGTCCGCGGCGTAATCGCGGCCGCGGCCTGAACCGGATCGATGTTGAACGTCACCGGATCGATATCCACCAGCACCGGCGTCGCGCCGACGCGGACCACGGCGCCCGCAGTCGCGAAGAACGAGAACGTGGTCGTCACCACCTCGTCGCCGGCCTTGATGCCGAGCGCCATCAGCGCGAGCAACAGCGCGTCGGTGCCGGAGGAGACGGCAATCGCGTGGCGGACGCCGAGCTGAGCGGCGAGCTCGCTCTCCAGGGCGTCTATTTCCGGGCCCATGATGAAGCGCTGGCTGTCGCACACGCGCGTGACCGCGGCGAGCAGCTGGTCGCGCAGCGGGCGGTACTGAGCATCGAGATCGAGCAGCGGCACGGTCATGGGCTTATTCTAGCGGACAGGCCATTGGTTCTAGCGGCCGCGGGATTTCACCGCCGCGCGGGTCTCGCGATCGGACTCGCGCTTCTTGATCGTCTCGCGCTTATCGTAGTCCTGCTTGCCCTTCGCCAGGCTGACCGCCACCTTCACCCGCCCGTCCTTGAAGTAGAGGCGCGTCGGGACCAGCGTCATCCCCTTCTCGACCGTCTTGCCAATGAGCTTCCGGATTTCGCGCTTGTGCAGCAGCAGCTTCCGTCGCCGCAGAGGCTCGTGGTCGGCATAGCCGCGGTGGCTGTAGGGGCTGATGTGGACGTTGTAGAGGAAGACCTCGCCCCCCTCGACGCGTGCGAAGCTGTCGCGCAGGTTCACCCGTCCTTCACGGATCGCCTTCACTTCGGTGCCCAACAGCACCAGGCCCGCCTCGAAGGTCTCGAGCAGGTGGTAGTCGTGGAACGCCTTGCGGTTCTCGGCGATGCTACTCTGCGCTTTTTCGCGCGCCGTCAATTCAGCCACAGGCTTCAGTTTTTCAGCTTTCAGTTCTCAGTTCTGAGTTCTCACTTCCGAGTTCCGACCCCGCCAGCCGCGCCGCCAGCCGCACTGCGCTGATCATACTCTCCGGGTCCGCGACGCCCTTGCCCGCGATGTCGAACGCCGTGCCGTGATCCACCGAAGTCCGGATGATCGGCAGCCCCAGCGTGACATTGACCGCCTGCCCAAACGCGACCAGCTTCACCGGGATCAGCCCCTGGTCGTGATAGCAGGCGATGACGACGTCGAAGTCGCCGCGCCTGGCGCGGACGAACACAGTGTCGCCGGGATACGGACCCGACACGTCGATGCCGCGCGCCCGGCAGGCGTCGATTGCGGGACGAATCGCCGTCTGCTCTTCGTCGCCAAACAGCCCGTGCTCGCCCGCGTGCGGGTTCAGGCCGGCGACCGCGATCCGCGGCGCCGCGATGCCGAACCGCGGCAGCTCGCGGGCGGTGAGCGCGATGGTGGCGTCGAGCGACGCCTGCGTCAGCACCCGCGGCACCTGAGCGAGCGGAATGTGCACGGTCGCGAGCACGACGCGCAGCGCCTCGGAATAGAACATCATCGCGACGTGGGGCGAGCCGGTGAGGTGCGCAAGGAGATCGGTGTGGCCGCTCCATTCGAGTCCCGCCAGCCGGAACGCTTCCTTGTTGACCGGCGCGGTCGCGATCGCCTGCACGACGCCGCGCTGCGCATCGGCGACCGCGCGCACGATGACGTCGTAGGCGGCGCGCCCGGCAGCCGCGCTCAGCTCGCCCGGGACGAACGCGGCGCCCGCCGGCGGACCGTAGACTAGGGGCTCGCATACGTCGAGTACGCGCGGATCGGCCGCCGCGCGCGCCGCCACCTCGGGGCCGATGCCGGCGGGATCGCCGCAGGTAATGGCGACTAGTGGGCGCATGAGCCGCAGCCACCGGCGCCACAACTCTCCGAGCCGCAGCCGCCGCCCGATCCGCAGCCAGAGGGATTGTCGCAGCCGCCTTCGCTGCCACACCCACCGTGCTGCACGCCCTTCGCATTCGGCAGCTCGTAGCGCAGGCAGCACTTCAGCCGTCCGCAAAGGCCCGACAGCTTGGACGGATTGAGGCTCAGGTCCTGCTGCTTCGCCATCCTGATCGAGACCGGTTCGAAAGTCTGCAGGAAGGTCGTGCAGCAGAGCGGCCGGCCGCACGTTCCGTAGCCGCCGTACATCTTCGCCTCGTCGCGGACCCCGATCTGCCGCATCTCGATGCGGGTGCGAAACTCCGCCGCCAGCTCGCGTACCAGCTCACGGAAATCAACCCGGCCATCCGCGGTGAAATAGAACAGCAGCTTCGATCCGTCGAACGCCTGCTCGACGCGCGCCAGCTTCATGCCCAGCCCGCGCTCCCGGATCTTCAACAGCGCAATGCGATAGGCCTCCTGTTCCCGATGCTGGTGCTTCAACCGCGCCACGATGTCGTCCTTCGACGCAACCCGCACCACGCGCTGCGGTGAGTCATCGGCGGGACGCCGCCTGTCGTCGAGCTGCGGAATCGCACGCACGACGGTGCCGACCGCCTGGCCGCCCTCAGTTTGCACGACCACGCGATCGCCGGGACGGGGCGGGGTCTGGGCGGGATCGCCGCCGAGCAAATAGTTCTGGGCGCGGCCCACCGGGGTCAGCTTCACCGCGACCAGCGGAACGCGCGGCGGGATGCTCACAACTGCAACACGAGCCAATCGGCGACGAGCTTGACGCCGGCGTTGCGCTGCAACGCTACCAAGGCGCGGTCGATCGCGGCGAACGCCCGCGGGCCGCGCTCGCCGCGATAAGCGGGCTCGAGGCGCTCCAGCATCGGGCGCACGTCGGCATTC
>DATASG010000193.1:0-9511 GCA_036269295.1 Vicinamibacterales bacterium
AAGTACTAGAAACAAAGTACTTAGAACTTTAGAAGACTAGAACCTAGAACCTTTTTCGAATGGCTGAACACCTCGGCGATCTCACCCGTACCCATACCTGCGGCGCGCTGCGCCACGACGATGTCGGCAAGAGCGTGGTCGTGCTGGGCTGGGTGCACCGTATCCGCGATCTGGGCGGCGTCACGTTCCTGGACATCCGCGATCGCGCGGGGGTGTCGCAGATCGTGGTGCGCGAGAACGAGGCGCTGATGGCGGTCGCCAAGCGGCTCAGGTCCGAGTTCGTGATCGGCGTATCGGGGGTGGTGCAGCGACGGTCGCCCGACACGGTGAACCCGAAGCTTGCGACCGGCGAGGTCGAGGTTCTGGCGCGCGACATCCGCCTGCTCAACGAGGCGAAGACGCCGCCATTTCAGATAGCGGAAGACGGTCCGGTGTCGGAGGACGTGCGGCTCAAGTACCGCTACCTCGATCTGCGGCGGCCGCGCCTGCAGCACAACATCGGCCTGCGGCACCGCGTGTCGATGGCGATCAGGAAATACTTCGACGCCAACGGGTTCTGGGAAATCGAGACCCCGATCCTGGCGAAGTCGACGCCTGAAGGGGCGCGCGACTTCCTGGTGCCGAGCCGCGTCCATGCCGGCGAGTTCTACGCGCTGCCGCAGTCGCCGCAGATCTTCAAGCAGCTGCTGATGATCGCCGGCACCGATCGCTACTTCCAGATCGTGCGCTGCTTTCGCGACGAGGATCAGCGCGCCGACCGGCAGCTCGAGTTCACGCAAGTGGACGTCGAAGTATCGTTCGCGCAGCCGGAGACGATCTACAACCTGATCGAGCCGCTGATGCCGGAGATCTTCAAGACCATCGGTCAGGACGTGACGCTGCCGATTCGCCGCATCAGCTACGCCGAGGCAATCGCCCGCTACGGATCGGACAAGCCGGACCTGCGGTGCGGGATGGAGATTCACGACCTGTCCGACGTCTTCCGCCAGTCGGAGTTCCGAGTCTTCAAGCAGATCGTCGCCGACGGCGGCGCGGTGCGCGGCTTCTCGGTCAAAGGCGGCAACGAGTACTCGCGCAGCCGGCTCGACGCGATCGTCGACCAGGCGAAGGCGCTCGGATTCACCGGCCTGATCTGGGTCCGCCCCGGCGCGCCGCCGCTGAGCTCGGTCAAGGCGCTGAGCGAAGCGGCGCTGCAGCCGGCGCTCGAGCGCGTCTCGGCGTCGAAGGACGACCTGCTGCTGATGGCCGCGGGGCCGGCGGACGAGACCTCGAAGCTGCTCGGGGCGCTACGGCTGCAGATCGCGCAGAAGGAAAACCTGCTGAACCCGGAGCAGTTCGAATTCCTGTGGGTGACCGACTTCCCGCTGCTCGAGTACAGCGATGAAGACGGCCGCTGGTACTCGATGCACCATCCGTTCACGTCGCCGCACGACGAGGACTGGGACAAGCTCGAGAGCCAACCGGGCGAGGTGCGCGCCAAGGCTTACGACCTGGTGCTGAACGGATCCGAGATCGGCGGCGGCAGCGTCCGTATTCACGACGCGGCGCTGCAGGGCCGGATCTTCAGCCGGCTCGGGATCAGCGAGGAGGAGGCGAAGCTGCGCTTCGGCTTCTTCCTGGAGGCGCTCGAGTACGGCACACCACCGCACGGCGGGATCGCGCTCGGGCTCGACCGTATGGTGGCGATTCTGAGCGGCGAGTCGTCGATTCGCGAGGTGATCGCGTTCCCGAAGACCGCGAGCGCGGTCGATTTGATGGCCAGCGCGCCGTCGCCGGTCGATGCGAAACAGCTGCGTGAGCTCCACATACGGATCCAGAATTGATCTGATGAAGCGCATCACCGTCCCCGAAGAGGGGATCGAAACGCTGTTCGGCGCCTACGACGAGAACCTCAAGCGCCTCGAGTCGCTGTTCACGGTCAGGATTCGCACCCAGGGCAACGATCTGCTGATCGAGGGCGACTCGGCCAGCGTCGACAAGGCCGACCGTGTCCTGAGCCAGCTGGCGTCGCTGATCCGCGACGGCTTCAAGCTCTCCAACAGCGACGTCAAGACCGCGGGCGACCTGGTGTCGCAGGACACCCTGGTCGATCTGCGCGATCACTTCCTCAAGGGCAGCCTGACGGCGGCGGGGAAGAAGCGGGTCGCACCGAAAACGGTGAACCAGCGGAAGTACCTCGACGCGATCGAAGCGAGCGATATCGTCTTCGGCATCGGCCCGGCCGGCACCGGCAAGACCTACCTGGCGATGGCGCAGGCGGTGGCGTTCCTGATCGCGAAGAAGGTGAGCCGGATCATCCTGGCGAGGCCGGCGGTCGAGGCGGGCGAGAAGCTGGGGTTTCTGCCCGGCGACATGCAGGAAAAGGTGAACCCGTACCTGCGGCCGCTGTACGACGCGCTCTACGACATGCTCGACACCGAGCGGGTGGCACGCTACATCGAGCGCGGCACGATCGAGATCGCCCCGATCGCGTTCATGCGCGGCCGGACGCTCAACGACGCGTTCGTGATCCTCGACGAAGCGCAGAACACCACCTCCGAGCAGATGAAGATGTTCCTGACCAGGCTCGGCTTCGGCGCCAAGGCGGTGATCACCGGTGACATCACCCAGATCGATCTGCCGACGGGGCGGATGTCGGGGCTGATCGAGGCGATGAAGGTGTGCGGCCACATCGACGGCATCGAGTTCGTGCAGTTCGACGACCGCGACGTCGTCCGCCACAAGCTGGTGCAGCAGATCGTGAAGGCGTATGAGGCGTATACCCTCGGTCCCTCGATACGTGCAGGACGAGCGGACCCGGCGGCGGCTGCGGTTGGCGGTGAACCGGTCGAACCACGAGCGTGATCGACATGCCAGACGGTCACGCCCTCGCTCGAACGGCGGCGCGAACCTCGGCGGGCAAGGCACTCGCGGTGTCGATCGTCGATGAACGCGGACGGCCGGTGCCGGCGCCCGGTCTCGCGGCATGGCTGCGGCGGGTGGCGCCGGCGCGCGCGCGCGGCGCGGTCAGCGTGGCGCTGGTCAGCGACCGGCGCGTCCGGGCGCTGAACCGCAGCTACCGCCACCAGGACTACGCGACCGACGTCCTGTCGTTTGGCGAGCCGTCCCACCTCCGCTCGCCGGACGCTCATCGAGGCACGGTCGGCGTTGATCGAACGACGGTGGGCCGCGAGCGCCTGCTGGGTGAGATTGTGATCGCGCGAGGCGTGGCCCGGCGACAGGCGTTGGAGGCCGGGCACTCCGAGCAGACGGAACTGAGAGTCCTCGCTCTCCATGGGCTGCTGCACCTGCTTGGCTACGATCACGAGCGCGACAACGGCAGGATGCGCCGCGTGGAGCGCCGCCTGCGGCGCAAAGGCGGCCTCCCGGAGGGCCTGATCGAGAGAGCAGGAAGCCGGCCATGATTCCGCTCAGCGTGTTCCTGCTCGCCTGCGCGGCGGTGTATCTCGGCGTGATCGAAGCCGCGTTCAGCGCGCTGATGCGGCTGTCGCTGCGGCTGGTCGCGGAGCGCTCGAACCGTTCGGGCACACTCGGCACCTACCTCGACGATCCGCTGCTGCTGTTCATTCCGGTCCGTCTGCTGATTGGGATCGTCACCGGCGCGGTGACGGGGCTGCTGGCGCGCGGCATCGGCATCGAAGGGGCGCACACGCTGCCGACGCTGCTGCTGGCGCTGGCGGCATTCGTGCTGCTGTTCGAAATGCTGGTCCCGCTGGTGATCGCCGGGCGCGATCCGGAGCGGGTCCTTGAACTGCTGCTGCCGACATTCGCGCCGCTGGCGCGCGCGCTCGGGCCGATGACGCGTCTGATCGCGCGCATCGCGCCGTCGACGAAGCGCGGCGGGCCGCCGCCGACTGCGGACGAGGCGGCCGAGGAGGCGAACGACGCGGCGAAGGCCTACATCGACACCGCGGAGCAGGAGGGGCTGATCGAAGGCGAAGAGCGCCGATTGCTGCAAAGCATCGTCGACTTCGGCGACACGCTGGTGCGCGAAGTGATGACGCCGCGGCCCGATATCGTCGCGATCCGCGAGGCGGCCACGGTCGGCGACGTCCGGGCGCTGTTCCGCGAACAGGAATACTCCCGCTTCCCGGTCTACAAGGAGTCGCTCGACAACATCGCCGGCTTCGTGTTCGTGAAGGATCTCGTGGTGCTCAGCACCGCGGACGACAGCCGGCCGGTGACGACGCTGCTGCGGCCGGCGGTGGTGGTGCCGGAAACCAAGCGGGTGCCGGAGCTGCTCAAGCAGTTCCAGCGCCAGCAGACGCAGTGCGCGATCGTGGTCGACGAGTACGGCGGCACGGCCGGGCTGGTCACGATCGAGGATCTGCTCGAGGAGATCGTCGGCGAGATTCGAGACGAGTACGACGTCGAATCAGAGCCGATTGTCGACGAGGGCGGCGGGCGCTGGGCGTTCAGCGGCAAGGTGAACATCGACGAGGTACGCCAGCGGCTGAACGTCGAGATCGACCGTGACGGATTCGAGACGGTCGGCGGCTACCTGCTCTCGCACCTGGGCCGCGTCCCTGCGGTCGGCGAGAAGCTCGAGATGGACGGCCTCACCGTCGAAGTGCTCGACGCCGAGCGGCGCCGGATCAACAAAGTGCGGATGTGGAAACAGCACGTCGCGGAGCCGACGAGCGGGAGGGTGCCGTGATGACGTTGAAGGTTGAGCCTGGATCATGAAAGCAGGCCTGGTGTCCTTCATCGGCCGGCCGAACGCCGGGAAGTCGACTCTCCTCAACCGGATCATCGGCACCAAGCTCGCGATCGTGTCCGACAAGCCCCAGACCACGAGGAACCGGATCCTCGGGGTGAAGAACTACCCGGACGGGCAGGTCGTCTTCCTCGACACGCCCGGCATCCATCGGCCGCTGCACCGCATGAACGTGCGGATGGTCGACGCGGCCGTCGACACCATCCGCGAGGTCGACGTGCTGTGCCTGGTCAGCGACGTCACCGAGCCCCCAGGCAAGGGCGATCGCTTCGTGCTCGATCTGCTGAAGCACACCGAAGCGCCGGTGTTCCTGGTGCTGAACAAGATCGATCTGATCAAGAAGAACACGCTGCTGCCGCTGCTGCGGCAGTACGGCGAGCAAGGCAGGTTCGCCGAGATCGTGCCGGTGTCGGCGGGGACCGGCGACAACGTCGATCGGCTCGAGCAGGTGATCCTCGATCGCCTGCCGGAAGGCGAGGCAGTCTATCCGCCCGACTACCTGACCGACCAGCCTGAGCGCTTCTTCGCCGCCGAGATCGTGCGCGAGAAACTGCTGCAGCTGACCCACGCCGAGATTCCGTTCTCGAGCGCGGCGGTGATCGACCGGTTCGAGGAGCCCGAGGGCAAGAACGGCATCCTCAAGTTGTACTGTTCGATCGTGGTCGAGCGAGAGTCGCAGAAGCCGATCGTGATCGGGAAAGGCGGCGACCTGATCAAGCGGATCGGCATTGCCGCCCGCGAGGACCTCGAGACGTTCTTCGACACCAAGGTGTATCTCGATCTGCACGTGCGCGTGAAGTCGGAGTGGCGCGAAGATGAGGGCACCCTCAACGACATCGGCCTGAAATGACGGCCTGGGTCTACTCGGCCGGCGGCGGGGTGTAGTACAGTTATATCCCGCCTCTGGATGCCACTCCATACCACCGACGCCCTGATTCTACGGACTTACAAGCTCGGTGAGTCGGATCGCATCGTGGTGTTCCTGACGCGCGATCGCGGCAAGAAACGCGGGGTGGCGAAGAACGCGCGCCAGAGCCGGCGTCGGTTCGGCGGGGCGTTGGAGCCGATGACGTATGGCCGGGTCGCCTACGTCGAGCGGGAGCGGCGGGATCTGGTGCGACTGGATTACGTCGAGCAGCTGCGGTCGCCGCTGTCGGCGATCGACGGCGAGGCGCTCGGCTACGTCAGCTACTTCGCGGAGCTGATTGACGAGTGGGCGCAGGAGGCGGATCCGAGCGAGACGCTGTTCCGTCTAGGCGTGTCGATGACCGACGCGATCGCGGCGGGGGTGCCGATCGAGCCGCTGGCGCGGTACTTCGAGTTCTGGTTGATGCGGCTGCAGGGCGTCTACGAGCTCGATCGGGGCCTGTCGAACGAAGCACAGGCGTTTCTGACCACGGCGCGCGGCTCGAGCCCGTTCGCGCTGTCACACGTCGAGGTGTCGCGCGGCGCGCTGCGCGAGCTGGAAGCGGCGCATCGAACGCTGATCAGCATGCATCTCGAGAAAGACTTGAAATCGATCCGTGTGCTTCGAGAGATGCGTCGGTGATCAGGGGGAGAAATGCCGATTGCAAAATGCAAAATGCTGATTTCATTTAGCCATTTGCATTCAGCAATCAGCCATGTGCAGAGATGACCTTCCAGAGTCTGATCCTGAAGCTGTCTGAATTCTGGGCCTCGCGCGGGTGTGCGTTGCAGCAACCGCTCGACGTCGAGGTCGGCGCCGGCACCATGCACCCGGAGACGTTCCTGCGCGTCCTCGGGCCCGCGCACTGGAACGTCGCCTACGTCCAGCCGGCGCGCCGGCCGGCCGACGGCCGGTTCGGCGAGAACCCGAACCGCCTTTTCAAGCACCACCAGTTCCAGGTGATCGTGAAGCCGGCGCCGGACGAAGTGCAGCAAATCTACCTGGACAGCCTCGAGGCGTGCGGCATCAACCCGCGCCAGCACGACATCCGGTTCGAGGAAGACAACTGGGAATCGCCGACGCTCGGCGCGTGGGGCATCGGCTGGCAGGTGATGTTCGACGGGATGGAGATCTCGCAGTTCACCTACTTTCAGCAGGCTGGCGGCATCGAGCTGTCGCCGGTCTCCGCTGAGCTCACCTATGGCCTCGAGCGCATCGCGATGGTGCTGCAGCGCGTCGACAGCATCTTCGACATCGAGTGGGCGCCGGGGGTCAAGTACGCCGAGGTCCGGCTGCGCGAGGAAATCGAGCAGTCGAAGTACGTCTTCGGGCAGGTGGAGATTCCGGGCGCGGAGTTCGGGGCCTTTCACCGCGATCTGTTCGAGCGCTATTTCCAGCTCGCCACGGCGTTGCTGAAGGCCGGCCTGATCTGGCCGGCGCTCGAGCACACGCTGAAGTGCTCGCACCTGTTCAACATCCTCGACTCCAGCAACAGCATCGGTGTCACCGAGCGGACGGCGTTCATCCTGCGCATCCGCCAGCTGGCGATCGGCGTCGCCAAGGCCTACGTCGAGGGATCGTCGACGGGCCACGGTCACGCCGAAGCCCAGGGCGGAGGCGAATAGTGGACCGCGAGCTGCTGCTTGAAATCGGCTGCGAGGAGCTGCCCGCCAGCTGGCTGCCGGCGTTGACCAACCAGATCGGCGAGATCGTCGACGCGCAACTGCGCGCGCATCGGCTACCGCCCGAGTCGCCGGTCGAGACCTACAGCACGCCGCGGCGCCTGACGGTCCGGATCGTGCGCATCCCGGAGCGCCAGAGCGATCTCGAGGAGCTGGTGAACGGCCCGCCGGTGTCAGCGGCGTTCAGGCCCGACGGCACGCCGACGCCGGCCGCCGCCGGCTTCGCCTCGAAGCAGGGCGTCGAGGTCTCGGGACTCGAACGGCTGCATACGCCGAAAGGTGAGTATCTCGCGTTCCGCAAGCGCCAACGCGGCAGGGCGACCGTTGACGTGCTGCCCGACGTGCTGCGCGACTGGCTACGCGGCCTGCCGTTCCCCAAAGCGATGCACTGGGACGCGATGCTCGATGACGGCAAGGGCGACCTGCTCTTCGGACGCCCGATCCGCTGGATCCTCTACCTCTACGGCGGCCGGGTGGTGCCGTTCGCGATCGGCCGTACTACCACGGCCCAGACCTCGCAGGTGCAGGACGTGCCGAGCGGCGCGGTGACCTACGGCCACCGGTTCCTGACGACCAGCGGCCGGGCCGGCCGCGCCATCAAGGTGCGCTCGTTCGACGAGTATCGCGCGCGCCTGCTCGAGAACTTCGTCATCCTCGAGCGCGCCGAACGCCACAACAAGATCGCGCGCGAGCTCGACGCCAAAGCGCAGCGTCTCCAGGGGCGCGTCAGCCGGACCGTCAACCACGAGACCGGGCTGCTCCTTGAAGTGCCGGATCTCGTGGAGTACCCGTCGGTCGTCGCCGGCACGTTCGCGCTCGAGTTCCTCGAGCTGCCCGAAGAGGTGCTGACGACGACGCTGATCCACCATCAGCATTACTTCCCGGTCGAGGGTGACGACGGCAAGTTGAAGAACGCGTTCCTGGCGGTGATCAACACCGAGCCGGACAACGAGCGCACCATCGCCCGCAACGCCGAGCGCGTGGTCAGCGCGCGGCTGCGCGACGCGCGGTTTTTCTGGGAAGCGGATCGCAAGATCCCGCTCGCGTCGCGGATCGATCGACTGGGCACGCTGCTGTTCCACAGGAAGCTGGGGACCTACCGGGAGAAGGCGGAGCGGATCGAGAAGCTCGCGGGATGGATCGCCAAGGAGATGTTCGGCGAGAGCGATGTCGTGGAGAAGCACGCTGCGACTGCCGCGAGGCTCGCCAAGACTGATCTGGCTACCGACATGGTTCGTGAGTTCACCGAGCTTCAGGGAACGATGGGCGGCATTTACGCCCGGACGGAAGGGCACGCCGAAGAAGTATGGAAGGCAATCTATTACCACTATCTTCCGATCGGAGTTGAGAGCGACGCCGCTCCGTCCAGGGCACAACTCGGAAAAGCGTCGCTCACCTGGGCGGCGGTGTCCCTGGCGGACAAGTTCGACACACTGGTGGGCATGTTCGCGGCGGGTGAGAGACCAACCGGTTCGCGAGACCCATTCGGCCTCCGGCGCGCAGCCCACGGCGCGCTGAAGATCCTGACCGACATTTCAACTCTTACCGCCAAGCGGATCGATATCAGCGTGGTTTCTGAGGGGTCACTGCACATCGAGTCCGTCGTCCCTCCAGTGCAGCTACTCATCGACCGCGCGGCGAGGGAGTTTCCCGACTTGCCCAATGTTGGGTGGCGCGACGCCCTCGCCGAATTCATCAGGGAGCGCCAGGCGCACGTCTTTGAGCGTCGTGGCTTCGAAACAGGAGAGATCAAGGCCATTTCCGAACACTGGATGGATCCTGCTCTTTCGTTGCGCTGCATCGAAGCGGTTTCGAAGTATCGATCATCTGCCGACTTTCAAGCGATGGGAGCTCTCTTCAAACGGATCAAGAACATTACCAAGGACGCGGACGGGTTGTCAGGCACAACGCTCGAGGAGCTGAAGTCGCGGTTACGTGAACCAGCGGAACTCGTCCTCGCCGATGAGATTGGTCGCAGAGGGCCAGCCATTCAACAGGCTTTAATGGATGGTCGGTTTGCCGATGTCATGGACGAGATCGTCGCTTTCAAGAAGCCCGTCGACGACTTCTTCAGAGATGTGTTGGTGATGACCGAAGAGCCATCGCTGCGGGAGGCGCGGCTGGCCTTTCTTGTCAGACTCAGGAAACAGATTCTGTTGTTTGCTGATCCTTCAGCGGTCGTGCAGGACGAGCGGCAGGCCTGAC
>DATASG010000194.1:0-3489 GCA_036269295.1 Vicinamibacterales bacterium
ACATCGCCTGCTGCTGCGTGTCGACCACGCTCGAGATGAACAGTCCGATCGCCAGCGCCGCGACCAGATAGACCGCCGCCGATCCGAACAGCAGCAGGAGACTGCCGCGCATCGGCACGCCGAACACCAGCGCGCCGACCAGCAGCCCGATCGCGAGATTGATGATCCCCAGCGCCCAGAACGGCAGCAGCTTGGCGGCGATGAACTGGCCGCGCGTCATTGGCGTGACGTTGAGCTGTTCGAGCGTGCCTAATTCCTTCTCCCGGGCGATGTTCTGCGCGCTCAGCAGCGTCCCGATCAGCGTCACCAGTGCCACCAGGATGCCGGGCACCATGTAGTGCTGGTAGTTGAGGTCCGGGTTGTACCAGCGCCGTACCCGCAGGTCGATCCGCTGCGCCCCTCGCCGCGGCGGCGGCTCGGCCCGCGTCATCCCGGCGCCGCGCCTCGACGCCTCCAGCTCGGACGCGTACGCGGCCGTGATGCTCGTCGCATACGCCTGAACGATTCCCGCCGCCGACCCCTTCTCGGCGTTCACCGCGAGCTGGACCGGCGCGGCGCCCGTCCGTACGAGAGACGACTCGAAATCGTGCGGGATCGTCAGCACCATCGTCGCGTCGCCACGCAGCAGCGCCTCGTTGGCCAGCTCCGGCGACTCGGACTGCTCCTCGACCCGAAAGTGTCCGGAGGCGCGGAACCGCGTCACCAACCCGCGCGACAGGCTCGATCGATCGAAGTCGACCACGTAGGTTGGCGTATTCCTGACCTCGAGGGTGGCCGCGTTCGAAAGGATCAACAGCTGTACGATCGGCATCACCAGCACTTGCGCCAGCGTCGCGCGATCCCGCACCACGTGCAGCACCTCCGCCCGCGCCAGGAACAGGATGCGTCTCACTGGCCCTCCAGCCGTTCGTGAAACGCGCGCGTGCTCGCCGCCAGCAGCACCACCGCCATCACCAGCAGCGCCAGCGACGGCCGCCACAGATACGAGAGCCCCACGCCTTTGAGCATGATGCTGCGCGCCACCAGCACGAACCAGCGCGCCGGCACCAAGACCGAGATCGCGCGCAGCGGCCAGGGCATGCTCTCGAGCGGAAAGATGAAGCCGGACAGCAGCATCGTCGGCAGCATCGTGCCGACAAGCGCGCTCAGCATCGCCACCCGCTGCGACGATGTCCTGGCCGAGATCAGAATGCCCAGTGACAGCGACACCAGGATGAACAGCAGCCCCTCGAGGAGCAGCAACGGCAGGCTGCCCCGAAGCGGGACGTGGAACACCAGCCGCGCTTCGAGAATCACGCCCACCACGCTCGCGAAGCCGACCACGAGATAGGGTGCGACCTTGCCCAGAATGATCTGCCACGGCCTGAGGGGCGACACCAGCAGCGCCTCCATCGTCCCGGTTTCTTTCTCCCTGGTGAGTGAGATCGCCGTCATCAGCGACGAGATGATGGTCAGCACGAACGCCATCAGGCCCGGCACGAACAAGTTCGAGCTTTCGCGCGTGGGGTTGAAGCGCATGCGCACGCTGGGCACGATGCGGATCGCGGCGTCCGGCGGCAACGCGTCCTCCTCGAAGCCCTGCACCGCCGCGTTGGCATACGCCGCGACGATGCTGCCGCTGTTCGGTTCGGTGGCGTCGGCGATGATCAGCAGGCCCGCCGGCAGGCCGCGGGCCAGCCGCTCGGCGAAGCCGGCTTCGAATACGACCGCGCCCTGCGCGGTGCCGCGTCTGAACAGCTCTTCCAGCAGCTCGACCCGCGGCACCACCGCGACGGTTTCGAACACGCCCGCCGCCCCGAACCGCGCCCGCAACGCCAGCGTCACCGGGTCGGGAGCGGGATCGACGATCGCCAGCCGCACGTGGTCGACGTCAGTGCGAATCGCGTAGCCGAAGATGATCACCTGCAGCACCGGCAGCGCGACGATCACCACCAGCGTCCGGCGATCGCGGAAGATGTGGTAGACCTCTTTCCGAAGCAGCCCGAGCAGCGCCTTCATGACGCGACCGGCCTCGCCAGCCTCACGAACAGGTCGTCGATCGACTCGGCGGCGAACTCATGCTTCAAATCCGCCGGCGTGCCGATCGCGCCGATCCGCCCGGCGACCATGATCGAAATCCGGTCGCAGTACTCGGCTTCGTCCATGTAGTGCGTGGTCACGAGCACCGTCGTCCCGGCCGCCGCCGTCTGGTAGATCATTTCCCAGAACTGCCGGCGCGTGATCGGATCGACGCCGCTGGTCGGCTCGTCGAGGAACACAACCCGCGGTTCGTGGAGCAGCGCCACGGACAACGCCAGCTTCTGCCGCCACCCGAGCGGAATCGCGCGCACGAACTGATCGGCCGCGTGTTCCAGCTCGAGGCGTGCCAGCATCCGGCTCGTGCGCTCACGGATGTCGCGGTCGCTCAAATCGTAGATGCCGCCGTAGAGCGTGATGTTCTCACGGACGGTCAGGTCCTCGTAGAGCGAGAACCGCTGGCTCATGTAACCGATATCACGCTTGACCCGCTCGGCCTCACGAGCCACATCGTGCCCCGCCACCGTGGCACGTCCTGAGCTCGGCGCGAGGAGACCGGTCAGCATCCGGATCGCCGTGGTCTTGCCGGCGCCATTCGCGCCGAGGAACCCGAACACCTCGCCGGCGCCCACCGTGAAGCTGATGCCGTCGACGGCGGTGAAGGCGCCGAAGCGGCGCGTCAAGCCGGCGACGTCGATCGCGAGCGCCGCGCTCATGCCGCGCGCTGGCCTTCCGCGGCGCCCATCTGGGCGATGAAACTGTCTTCCACGGTCGGCACCGCCGCCTCGACCTGCGCGTCTGCGAACCCGCGCGAAGCGAGAAAGGCACTCAGCTCGGCGACGATCTGGAGAGCAGGCTCGCCCTTTCGCACGTCCACGTAATGAATCGTGGCGCCGAACGGATACACGGCATGCGCGTGCGGTGACTGGCGCAGCGCCAGCAGCGCTGGATAGCGCGCCGCGGCGCGGATCGCCATCAGTGGACGCTCGAACGATTGCACGATCCCGTGCGGCGTGTCGACGGCGAGTAGGCGGCCGCCCTGCATCAGCGCCACGCGGTCACAGCGATCGGCCTCGTCCATGTACGGCGTCGACACCAGAATCGTCATCCCCGACGCCTTCAGCGTCGCCAGCAGATCCCAGAACTCACGCCGCGACACCGCGTCGACGCCCGTCGTCGGTTCGTCCAGGAACAGGATCTCGGGACGGTGCACGAGGGCGCAACAGAGCGCGAGTTTCTGCTTCATCCCGCCCGACAGCGCCGCCGCCCGGCGGTCCTTGAACGGCTCGAGCTGGCGGTAGATTGGCGCGATGTGGGGTCGTTCATGTTCCACCGTGGTGCCGAACACGGAGGCGAAGAAGCGCAGGTTTTCGTAGACGCTGAGATCGGGGTAGAGGGAAAAGCGTCCGGGCATGTAGCCGATCCGTCGGCGCAGGTCCCACAGATCGTTCACGACATCGCGGCCGAGCACCC
>DATASG010000195.1:0-3386 GCA_036269295.1 Vicinamibacterales bacterium
CGCGCCGATGAAGTCGTCCTTCTTCCAGCCGACGATCCAGTTCAGATCCGCTTCCACCGCGGTCGTCGATTCGTCGATGTCGTTGCCGTGAAGGCGCATGCCGGCTTCCAGCCGCAGCGTATCGCGCGCGCCGAGGCCGCATGGGATGACGTCGGCGGCCTTGCCGGACTCGAGCAGCGCCAGCCACACCTTGTCGGCCTGCGCCGGCGGCACGAAGATCTCGAAGCCATCCTCGCCGGTATAACCGGTGCGGGAAACGGTGGCGCGGACGTTGGCGACCTCACCGTGGCCGAACCAGTAGTACTTCATGCTGGCGAGGTCGACGCCGGTCAGGGGCTGCAGCACGTTCTGCGCCTCCGGCCCCTGCACCGCGATGAGCGCGTAACGGGAGCTCGAGTCGACCGCCACCGCGTCGCCGACGCCCTGGATGTGCTCCGCCATCCACGCGTAGTCGCGGGCGATGTTGCCGGCATTGACCACCAGCAGGAAATGCGCCGGGCCGAGGCGGTAGACAAGCAGGTCGTCGACGAACGTGCCCTGCGGCGTCAGCAGCCCGGAGTACTGCGCCTGTCCCACGGCGAGCTTCGAGGCGTCGTTCGACGAAATGCGCTGAACCGCCGCGAGCGCGTCCTTGCCGGCGATCTCGATTTCCCCCATGTGGCTGACATCGAAGATCCCGGCACGGGTGCGGACCGCCGCGTGCTCGTTGGACAGACCGCTGTATTCAACCGGCATGTCCCAGCCGCTGAAGGGCACCATCTTCGCTCCCGACGCGCGATGGCGGGCGTTGAGCGGCGTCTTCTTCAGAGGTGTTTCGGTCGCCTGTTCCATTGGGGGCTGCAAGAGTCTGAGTGGAAACAAGCAAAGGTACTATGCCCGTTCGCACCCGGTCAAGAATGCAGTGCTACACTCGCGCGCGTGACCTGGCTTTGGGGCTGCCTCGGGGCAGTCGCGTTGCTGTGGCCCGATCGCGTCAGCGGACCGTTCGACGGCGTGCCGCTCGATCAGGTAGGCGAGGCGATCCTGCTCGGCGTTGCCTTTCCGGCGCTGTGGTGGTTCCAGCCGCAATTCCTCCGGACACGCGCCGCGCGCACGACGATCGTGGCGCTGATCATCTGGAAGGTGATCGCGTCCGCCCTTCTCGTCCCTGAAGGCTGGTGCGTGCGCTTCGCTCCGGTGCGCGCCTACGTCAAGGACGGGACCGGCGCGCCGCACTCCTGGGATATGCGCGCCGACTGGCGGGCGCCCGATCCGGCGTGCACGGCGGTGATGAGGCGCCCGTACCGGCGGTTCGAGGAGTTCCCCGCCTGGTTCTTCAACCTTGCGCCCGCCGACGACAATGGACTCGAGAAGCAGGACCGCCCGCCCGGCGCCACCGCCGCCATGACCGTACAGGGATTCGTCAGCGTGCCCGAGGACGGCTTGTTGCACGTTGACACGAGCGAAGACGTGACCGCGGCGGTACGCGCCGACGGCGGCCCGCAGTCAGGCGAAGTGTTCCTGACCCGAGGCGTGCATGCCATCAACGTCTACTCCACGCTGACCGGCGACCGCTGGCGGTTCGAGCCGAAATTCAACGGACGCAACCTGTTCAACGCCGCATCGCTCACGTTGAGGCGCCCGGCACGCATCGATCTCGTCGCACGGCCGTGGGTCCGTTGGATCCCATCGCTGCTGGCGATCGCGCTGGTCGGTTCGTGGCTGCTGTTTGCGTTGATGCGCGCCGGCGATCCGGTGCTGCTGGCCTGGTCGGCGATCGCATCGACGATCCTCGGCCTGCTCGTCGCCGCCGATCGTGCAGACGACGCCCGTTGGGCACTGGCCGCGCTCAGCGCCGCCGCATTCCTGCCGCTCAAGCCTCGCGTCCGGAACGTCTTCGGCGCGTTCATCGCCATCGGTGTTCCGTGGCTGACATTCGTGGTCGTCAGCACGCGCGGCGCCATCGGACAATTTACGATGTACTCATGGGGCAACGACTGGTGGTCGTTTCAGCGCTACGCGTACCGCATCGTCCTGCAGGGGTACTGGCTCGAGGGCGGATCGCCCACATTCTGGTTTCAGCCTTTGTATCGCTGGATCGCCGGGTTGCTGCACGTCGTGTTCGGCGACTCCAGCGTCGGCGAAACCTACTGGGACGCCGCGTGTCTGCTGACGGGATCGCTCTTCGCGTTCCGCGTCGTCCGGCAATTCGCCGGGTTCCGATGGGGTGTGATCGGCGCCGTGATCACACTGGGTGTGTTCGCCCTCAGCCACGAACGCGTGTTTCTCGGCCTCGGCCTGGGTGAGATCAGCTCGGCGGGACTCCTCTACCTGGCGGCGTTCTTCGTCATGCGCAGCCGTCACGGCCGCTTGCGGCCGGCAGCGGCGGCTGGCGTTCTCGCGACCCTCGGCTTTTACACCCGCCTCAACAATCTACCGATGGCGATCGCGAGCGCCGCGTGTGCGCTGCCTGGCGCGTTGGCGACCGCGCGGTGGTTTCGTCCCTGGGCGTGGTGGCGCCGGGTCAGCTGGCGTGCAGTACTGGTGGTGACGACGACAATCGGCGTGGGCATCGTGCTGTTTGCGTGGCGCACCTGGTATTACACCGGCGTGTTCAGCCTCTTTTACGGGACCTCGCGCGATCAACTCGCGATCTGGCAACCCGGAATGCGCCCGGCCACGGTGCTCGAGCGCGCCATCGGCAGCCTGATGATGGTGCTCACCCTGAACGACCCTGCGCGGTACGATTCCTATGCGATTCCGGTGGTTGGCGGCGGCCTCGTCGCGATCCTCGCTCTCGCCGGTGTGCCGAGGGTGCGCGCGCTCCCGCTGGGACTGGTGCTGTTCTTCCTTGGCTCGGTAGCCGGGGCGCTCGTGGCGCGCGGCTCGGCATACGCTGGACGTTTCTCGCTGCACGTGATCCCAGGGACGTGCGCGCTCAGCGTGTGCGCCATCGCCGCTCTGACGTCGCACGTCAACCGCCATGTCGCGGCTTCGAGCCCGCACGGCAGTCGTCTGATCCGTCGCGCACGTTCCGATTAGCGGGCCACAGAGACAACGGCGTTGCTTGGCGTTGCCGGCCGACACGCGCGTTCAGCTGAGTGTCTCGGTGTCTCTGTGTCTCCGTGGCTGTTTTCCAGGCGATCGCACCGTGACGGCTCGGGCGAGTCCCCGCGCCTCACCGCCTATCCACGCGCCCGGCGCGCGATCGCTAGCGGCCTGTCGCTGATTCCACCTCCAATGGCCGGTCGTGCTCGGAGTCCTCGGTCCATCTCATGGTCGAGGCCGGGTCGTGCACCGGGAAGCGCAGGTGCGACTGCAGCGTGTGATAGCTGATGTCGAGCACGCGGCACGCCTCGCGCTTGTTGCCGTCGCACCGGTTCAAGACGAGCCGGGCGTAACGGCCT
>DATASG010000196.1:0-23713 GCA_036269295.1 Vicinamibacterales bacterium
CGCTCGGCGATGTGCTGGAGGTTTTCGTCGATCGTCAGCTCGATGCTCGAGCCGGTGGTCGGCGGGCGCTCGGATCGGCTGAAGGCCTTGTGGCGCGCGTCGGTGTGCACCAGAATCGTACCGGCCTTGCCGCGAATTTGCGGGTCGTAGGTGTGCTCGAGGCCGCTCAGCCCCTTGTTGTCGATGCCGACCCAGCCAAGCAGGTGTGCAGCAAGCTCCTTGTTCGGGTAGAACCGCTTGCTCTCCTTGATGAAGCCGATGCCGTCGAGGTTCAGCGCCGCGACCCGCTCCGCCTGATCCGGCGCGACCTGGCGCTTCACGTACGCGAACGCGCGCTTCTGTCCCAGCCGCTCCGCGATCGACTGCCGATCCTTGGCGTCGCAGTCGGCGAGCGCCGCGCAGATTTTCTTCGCCGCCTCGGCGGCATTGTCGATTTCGGTCGGGACCGCGTAGATCGTGTCGGCGTCGACGCTCGTCGCCAGCACCCGGCCGCGTCGATCGAGGATATCGCCGCGACGGGCCGGCGACGGCGGGGTCCGCTCCTGCTGGCGCTCGGCGCGCGCCGCCAGATCGGCGCGCTCGAAAATCTGCAGGTAGACGAGCTTGGCCTCGATCCCCGAAACCCACAGCGTGAGCAGCCCCGCCACGACTGCGACGCGGCGCTTCACGATCGGGCGCCAGTCGTGCGTCGCGGCGGTCGCAGGCGGGGCCATGGCTCTCTCTTACCGACGGGCGACGACAGACGCGGCCGGCGGCTCGGCCGGCACGACGCGTTCGATGACGATCGCCTCGTCGCGAGACGGAGTGACGAGGTGCAGCTGCTTGGTCGCGAGGGACTCGATGCGGCTCGGCGACTTGAGGGTGTCGATCTCAAGCTTGAGCTGACGGGTGATGTCGTCTTCGGCGGCACGCTGGCGCTGGAGCTCCTCGACCTGGTAGCCGTGGCGGAGCAGCTCGAAATGCTGATACGCCGACACGAGCAGGACCAGCACCAGAAAGCCGGCGACGCCGATCGACTTCCACAGCTCGCGCTGCCGCGCGTCGTCGACCTCGCGCACGATGGGGTTGTTGCGGACGTCTTTCTTGATGGCGTACTCGAACGCTTCCATCAGGCCACCCTTTCCGCGGCGCGGAGCTTGGCGCTCCGCGCGCGGGGATTGCGGTCGGTTTCGTCACCGGTGGGAACCAGCGGCTTCTTCGTCAGCACCTGCACCGCGCCGTGGCGCTGCTGCAGCGCGCGCAGGGTATGCTTCACGATCTGGTCTTCGAGCGAGTGAAACGCGATCACGACCAGCCGCGCCCCGGCGCGCAGCCGGCGCGCCGCGGTCTCGACGAAGCGATCGAGGCCGTCGAGCTCGCGGTTCACCCAGATGCGCAATGCCTGAAAGGTCCGGGTCGCCGGATCGATCCGCAGGTGCGCGCCCCGGTGCGGAATAGCGCGGCGGACGATCGCCGCGAGCCGGCCGGTCGTGCCCACCGGCGCTTCCCGGCGCGCCTCAACCAGGGCCCGCGCGATGCGGCGCGAAAAGCGTTCTTCGCCGTAGTGAAAGATCGCGTCGGCGAGATCCCGCTCGGTGGATTGCGCGATCAGATCGGCCGCGGTCTCGCCGCTGCTGCGATCCATGCGCATGTCAAGCGGCTCGTCGCGCATGAAGCTGAAGCCGCGTCCAGGCGCGTCGAACTGCATCGACGAGACGCCCAGATCCGCCAGCGCGCCGTCGACGCGGGCGATCTTGCGGCTCTCGAGCACCTCGTCGATCGCGCGGTAGTCGGCGTGCACCAGCTCGACACGGTCGCCCCAGGGCGCGAGCGTGTCGCGCGCCCGTGCCAGCGCGTCGAGGTCGCGATCCATGCCGATAATGCGCGAGGCGCCGGCTTCGAGGAGCGCCCGCGAATGGCCGCCCAAGCCGACGGTGCAGTCGAGGAACAACCCGCCCTGTTCGGGACGCAAGAACTGGAGGACCTCAGCGGTCATGACCGGGATGTGCGTCATCAGATGCCGAACTCCGACAGCGCCTTGGCATCGTCGTCCGTGTACGGATCGCGCTGCAGCTTCGCCTGCAGGCGATCGTGGTTCCAGGTATCGAGGTAGTTGAATTGGCCCAGCACGTCGACGTCGCCGGCGATCGCGGCCGTTTCGCGCAGGCGCGCGGGGATCAGCACCCGTCCCTGCGTATCGAGGTCGACGACCTGCCCGAAGAAATTGATGCGATCCAGAAAGCGCAGGCGCGAGGGGTGGGTCGACGGCATCCGGCCGAGTTTTTCTTCGATGTCGACCCAGACGGGCATCGGATACAGGCGCACGTATTCGCCCGTCAAGCTGGTGAGGAACAGCTCGCGGCCGTACTTGCTCTCAAGGAGCGAACGAAAGACGTTCGGAACCTTGAGTCTGCCCTTATCATCTATGCGGGCTTGCTCGTGACCCCTAAACACACCAGCCCCTCAGTGTCGACCCACTTTTCTCCACAAATTTCCACGGAGATACTAAGGGAGCGCTGTGTGTCTGTCAACCGCAAAATCCAATCGCTCAGTAAGTTACGCCAAATCTTCGCCTTTTAATCGCCCACCGTCTGAGGGGGCACAAGGTGTTGGGGTCAAGTGTCCCCGCCCGATGTCAGCCGCTTCCGGCTCGGTGTACGATGGCGCTCCATGTTGAGGCCCGCCCGCAACAATGGCTGAGGCCTCGAACGCCGCGCGCACGTCGATCGTGATCCCGGCGTTCAACGAGGCCGCGTCGATCGGGATCGTCGTCCGCGATCTCGCCGCGGCCGCGCGGTGGCTTGAAATCCTTGTGGTCGACGACGGATCGACCGACGAGACCGGCGCGCAAGCCGCCGCGGCTGGCGCGCGCGTCATCCGTCACCCCTACAACAAAGGCAACGGTGCCGCGGTCAAGAGCGGCATACGGCAGTCGGCCGGCGCCTTCATCCTGATCGCCGACGCAGACGGGCAGCATCGTCCCGCCGACGCGACGCGCCTGGTATCGCACCTCGACGCCTACGACCTCGTCATCGGGGCACGCGCGGGGCACACGCAGGCGAGTTTCGCGAGGCGGCTCGGCAACATGACGCTCAACGCCGTCGCCAGCTACCTCACCGAGCAGCCGATACCCGACCTGACGTCGGGCTTCCGGGCCGCGCGCCGCGACTACCTGCTCGAGTTCATCCATCTGCTGCCCAACGGCTTCTCGACGCCGACGACGACGACGCTGGCGTTCATGAGAGCCGGATACAGCGTGCGTTTCGAACCGGTCGAGGCCGCGCAACGCCGCGGCCTCTCGAAGATTCGACTCGGCGCCGACGGCTTCAACTTCTTCCTGATCCTGCTGAAGGTGATCACGATCTTCAGCCCGATGCGGATCTTCGCGCCGATCAGCGCGGCCGCGTTTCTGCTGGGGGCTGGCTACGGCGCCTGGACGATCGTCACCCAGGCGCACGTGACCAATTCCTCCGTGCTGCTGATTCTGTTGAGCGTCGTCATTCTGCTGGTCGGCCTGGTCTCCGAGCAGATTTCCTCGCTCCGCATCGAGGGACGGCGGTCGTGACCGCGAGCGGCGAGACGCACGTGGATCGTGCTATGGTTTAGGGACTTTTTACATGTCTGCCTCCCCCGCCGTACGGCCCGCGGGTCTGAGCGTTTTTTTCCCGGCGTACAACGACAGCGGCACCATTGCGAGCATGGTGATTCGCGCCGTTCACGCCGCCTCGGAGCTGACGCCGGACTACGAAGTGATCGTCGTGAACGACGGCAGCGCCGACGCGACGCCACAGATTCTGGACGAGCTCGCGCGCACGTATTCCCAGCTGCGCGTCATCCATCACCCGAAGAACCGCGGCTACGGCGGCGCGTTGCAGACCGGCTTTCGCTCGGCGACCAAGGAGTTCGTCTTCTACACGGACGGCGACGCGCAATACGACCCGGCGGAGCTCGCCGATCTGTGGGCGAAAATGACGCCCGACGCGGATCTGGTCAACGGCTACAAGATCAGCCGCTCCGATCCGTTTCACCGCATCGTGATCGGCCGCGCCTATCACCACTTCGTGAGCCTGCTGTTCGGCCTCAGCGTGCGCGACGTCGACTGCGACTTCCGGCTGATGCGGCGCTCGATTTTCGAGACCATCGATCTCGAGAAGACCAGCGGCGTCATCTGCCTGGAGATGATGAAGAAGATCGAGGACGCGGGCTTCCGTATCGTCGAAGTGCCGGTGCACCACTATCACCGCGCGTTCGGGAAGTCGCAGTTCTTCAACTTCCGCCGGATCGCCAAGACCGGCGTCGACGTGCTGCGCCTCTGGTACGAACTGGTGATCCGCCGGCAGCATGAGCGTCCCGGCGTCCGGCCGCTGGCCAGGCGCGCCGACGCCGCGGATCCCGTCTACCGGAGCTCGCCGCGGTTGTGACCCTTCGACCAGCGCAGAGTCACCCCGAGCCGATTTCAGGCGTGAACACCGACTACCGCGAGTACTACCGCGGCCGCGCGGTGATGATCACCGGCGGCCTGGGGTTCATCGGCAGCAACCTGGCGCGCACGCTGGTCGATCTGGGCGCTCGCGTGCTGCTGGTCGACTCGCTGATCCCCGACTACGGCGGCAACCTCTTCAACATCGACGGGATCGCCGACCGCGTGCAGGTCAACGTCGCCGACATTCGCCAGCAGACGACGATGAACTATCTGGTTCGGGACCGAGACGTGATCTTCAGCCTTGCGGGCCAGGTCAGCCACATCGACAGCATGCGCGACCCGTACACCGACCTCGACATCAACTGCCGCAGCCAGCTCACGGTGCTCGAGGCCTGCCGCGCACACAACCCTGGCGTGAAGGTGGTCTTCGCCGGCACCCGCCAGGTCTACGGCCGTCCCGATTCGCTGCCGGTCACCGAGCGCCATCTGGTACGGCCCACGGACGTCAACGGCATCAATAAGGCCGCCGGTGAGTACTACCATCTGGTCTACAACAACGTGTTCGGCATCCGTGGCTGCTCGCTCCGCCTGACCAACGTCTACGGCCCGCGCCAGTTGATCAGCCACAACCGCCAGGGTTTCATCGGCTGGTTCATCCGTCTCGCCATCGAGGATCGAACAATCCAGATCTACGGCGACGGCTCGCAGCTGCGCGACTTCGTCTTCGTCGACGATGCGGCGGACGCGTTCCTGCGGGCGGGTGCCAGCGACGCCTGCAACGGCGAGGTATTCAACGTCGGCGGCGACCAGGCCGTGAGCCATCGCGACCTCACCGCGCTGCTGGTCAACGTCGCCGGCACAGGTCGGGTGGAGTACATCGACTGGCCAGCGGAGAAGAAGGCGATCGACATCGGCAGCTTCTACGCCGACTCCACGAAATTCGCTCGAACCACCGGTTGGGCGCCGACCGTGCCTCTGGCCGAAGGGTTGCGCCGGACCGTCGCTTTCTACCGCGAGCATTTCGACCGTTACGCCGCCGACGGCGAGGTCGCGCAACCGTGATCGCTCGCCGAATCCCGTTCATGTCGCTGGTGCCGGGCGAGGACGCCGGCGAGGTGCGGCGCGCGATCGATCGCGTAATCGCCAGCGGCTGGTTCATCCTGGGTCCGGAAGTCGGCGCCTTCGAGGAGGAATTCGCCGCCGCATCCGGCGCGGCGTACGCCGTCGGCGTTGGTACGGGCACCGACGCGATCGCGCTGATCCTGCGCGCGCTGGGGATCGGCGCCGGCGACGAGGTCATTACCTCGCCGCTGTCGGCGGCCTACAGCGCGCTCGCGATCATGATGGCCGGAGCGCGGCCGGTCTTCGCCGACGTCGATCCAGAGCACGGGACCATCGATCCGGACCGGATCGCCGGGCGCATCGGCCCTCGCACCCGCGCGATCCTGCCGGTGCACCTGTACGGCCAGGCGGCGGACATGGCGGCGATCGAGCATCTCGCGGCGCGCCACAACCTGGCGATCGTCGAAGACTGCTGCCAGGCGCATCTGGCGACGTCGGAGGGGCGTCCGGTCGGCACCATCGGGGTCGCGGGGGCATTCAGCTTCTATCCGACCAAGAACCTCGGCGCCCTGGGCGACGGCGGCGCGATCGTCACCAGCGACCGCGCGCTGGCCGACCGCCTGAAGCGGCTGCGCAACGGCGGGCAGACCGACCGCTATCACCACCAGGAGCCGGGGATCAATTCGCGGCTGGACGATCTGCAAGCCGCCATCCTGCGCGCGCGGCTGCCGCGACTGCGGGCGTGGACGGCACGTCGCCGCGCGCTCGCGGCGCGCTACCGCGACGCACTCGAAAGTGCGATCGTCGAGCCGCTGCCGGAACGCGATCACGGCCACGTCTACCATCTGTTCGTCGTCAGAACGGACGATCGCGAGCGCTTGCAGGCCGATCTCGCGGCCAAAGGCATCGAAACCCTGATTCACTACCCGGTGCCGATCCCCCGGCAGCCGGCGCTGGCGGGCGAACATCCCGACGATTGTCCGGTTGCGGCGCGCATGTGCGGCGAGATACTCTCGTTACCCCTCCACCCGGCGTTGCGCGACGATGAGGTGGACGAGATTGCGGCGGCGGTGCGCGCGTTCCGGCCGCGGCCCGTGCTTCCCTGACGGAAAGGACAGCTGAGTGCGAGCGTTGATCACTGGCGGGGCCGGATTCATCGGGTCCCATCTCTCCGAAGCGTTGCTCGACCAGGGCCACGAGGTGCAAATCCTCGACAACCTGTCCACCGGATCGATCGACAACATCGCCCACCTGAAAGGGCGGCCCGGTTTCGAATACTTCATCGACACAGTGACCAACGAGCCGCTGCTGGCGGAGCTCATCGACCGCAGCGACGTGGTGTTCCACTTCGCCGCCGCCGTCGGCGTCAAGCTGATCGTGGAGCAGCCGGTCTACACCATCGAGACCAACGTGCACGGCACCGAGGTAGTGCTGAAGCACGCGAACAAGAAGAAGAAGCTGGTCGTCATCGCCTCGACCTCCGAGGTCTACGGCAAGAGCGAAGATGTGCCGTTTCGCGAAGACTCGGATCTGGTGTTGGGGCCGACACCGAAGCACCGCTGGGCCTACGCCTGCAGCAAGGCGATCGACGAGTTCCTGGCGCTTGCCTATTGGAAGGAGCGCAAGCTCCCGGTCATCATCGTACGCTTCTTCAACACCGTCGGGCCCAGACAGTCCGGCCAGTACGGGATGGTGATCCCGAACTTCGTGCGGCAGGCGCTTGCCGGCGAGCCGATTACGGTATTCGGGGACGGCACCCAGCAACGGGCCTTCACCCACGTCACCGACGTTGTCGGCGCCCTGCTCAAGCTGGTAGTCGAGCCGAAGGCGATCGGACAGGTGATCAACATCGGCAACAAGCAGGAGATCACGATCCAGGCGCTGGCGGAGAAGGTGCGGGAGCTGAGCGGTTCGAATTCGACGATCAAGCTGATTCCCTACGACGAGGCCTACGAATCGGGGTTCGAGGACATGCCGCGCCGGGTGCCGGATCTGACCCGGATCAAAGGCCTTATCGGCTACGAGCCAAAGCACCAGCTCGACGAGATCCTGACCCAGGTGATCGACTACTTCCGCAAGAAGTAGCAGGCGCGTATACTGGAAACAGCACCATGAAGACAGCACTGATCGCCGTCGCCGCGTGCTTGCTGGCGGCCTCGACCGCCTCGGCCGAGGTCCAGTTGACGATGCTGAACGGACGCGTCTCGCTGGTCGCGAAGGACGCGACCGTGCGGCAGATCCTGACGGAGTGGGCGCGCGTCGGTCAGACCAAGATCGTCAACATGGAGCGGGTGCCGGGCGGCCCGATCACGCTCGAGCTGAACAACGTGACCGAAGCGCAAGCGCTCGACGTCCTGCTGCGGGCGCTGACCGGCTACATCACCGCGCCGCGCCCGGTCGAAGTCGCGAACCTCTCGCATTTCGATCGAATCATCATCATGCCCACGCTCGCCGCCGCGCGGCCAGCGACCGCATCTGCGCCGCCGCCGGTGTTCCAGCAAACGCCTCAGTTCACACCGCCACCGGTCGCGGATGACGACGCGGACGATCAGAGGCCGGCGCCGAACGTGCCGGTCCCCGGCGCGCCGCGCGGCCCCGTGTTCAATACCTTCCCGCAACCGCAGAGCCCGAACCCGCAGGTGCCGCAGCCGGGCATGCCGATGCCGCAGCAGGCGCCCATCGGCCAGCAAACGCCAGGCGGTCAGTCATCACCGACGCCGACCGTGCCCTATGGCGGCGTGGCAGTGCCTGGGATGGTCGCGCCCCCACAGCCGGGACAATCTCAGTCTCCGTCGGCTCCCGGGCAGCAGCCGGCGCGCCGGCCCGGACCCGGCGGCTTCTAGCCATTGGCTCTCGTCGACGATTTGAGCGCGAGCATCGCCGACGCGATGCGGAAGCACGACGCCGTGCGCCTCAGCACGCTGCGCATGCTGAAGGCAGCGCTGACCAATCGCGAGATCGAGCGCGGCCACGCGCTGGATGACGCCGAGTCGCTGCAGGTCGTCGCCTCGCTCGTGAAGCAGCGCCGGGACTCCATCGACCAGTTCACCAAAGGCGGACGGCCCGAGCTCGCGGACAAGGAGCAATCCGAGATTCACGTGCTCGAGACCTACCTGCCGGCGGCCGCCGATCCCGCCGCGGTCGAGCGGGCGGTTGTCGACGCCATCCAGGAGACCGCCGCGACCTCGCCCAAGGACATGGGCCGGGTGATGAAGGCGGCGATGGCGAGGCTGGCCGGTCACACGGTCGACGGCAAAATCGTGAGCGAGCTGGCGCGCCAGAAGCTGGCTGGTCTGTAAACCTTTTCCCGGAGGCGGCCGTCTAAACTTTCGAGACGGCACAAACACGTCTCATTCATCCTCCTTTAGGCCCTGGCCGCTCACGCGACGAGGGCCTTTTTTTTCGTCCATTTTCCGAACAACCGTCCGCGATCGCGGCCGAGATGGCGCGCGCACCGCTTTAGAAAGTTGCTCGGCAAGTGATACGATTCTCAGGGTTCTGAACATGCGACGTCCTTCCTCCGTGTACGGCTCGTCTCTCTTCTCGTTCGGCCCCGGCCCGGTTTCGACCGCGCTCAAAGCGCTGATCGGCGCAAACGTGGCGATGTTCGTGGTCACCGCGATGCTGCCCGTGTTGCGCGACTATCTCGGCCTGGTGCCGACGCTCGTCCTGCACCAGTTCTGGGTCTGGCAGATCGCGACCTACATGTTCCTGCACGCAGGAATCTTTCACATCCTGTTCAACATGCTGGCGTTGTGGATGTTCGGCGCCGAGCTGGAACGGATCTGGGGCACGCGGTATTTTCTCAAGTTCTACTTCCTCACCGGGATCGGCGCCGGGGCGCTGACCGTGCTCTTCTCGCTGCTGCCGTTCGCCTTCGCGCAGCAGGTGCAGCACACCGTGATCGTCGGCGCCTCCGGCGCGATCTACGGGCTGCTGCTGGCGTACGCGATCTACTTCCCGGATCGCCCGATCCTGCTGCTCGTGTTCTGGGTGCCGGCGAAGTGGTGCGTGGCGATTCTCGGTGCGATTGCGCTGTTTTCCTCGCTGTCCGACGCCGGCGGCACCGCCAACGCGACGCATCTTGGCGGGCTGCTGGTCGGCTACCTGCTGCTGAAGGGGGCGCGGCTCCACCCCATCTCCGAGGTCAAGTACCGCTACCTGAAGTGGAAGATCAACCGCGTCCGCAAGAAGTTCGACATCTATTCGGGCGGCCGCGCCAACGACTACGACCGCCGGGTGCATTAGAACAACTGTTGTCGCGTTCTCAATTCCTCACGCTCGTGGTCGCGGGAATCCTGATCCGCGCGGCGGCGCTGCCGGGGCCCGGCACCGGCGATCTCACCATCTGGAAAGTCTGGAGCTTCAACGCCGCGCGGCACGGCGTCGGCGATCTGTACGGCGTCGGCGGCACGCCGCTCGAACGGCGTGAGCTGGAGTACGCTGGCGCGACCGCGACCGTCGATTATCCCCCGCTGGCGTTGTGGGAGCTTGGCCTCGCCGGTCAGATGTACTGGATGTGGTCGGGCCGCCGCTTCCCGAACGCGACGCCGCTCAACGCCTTCGTCAAGCTGCCGAGCGTCGCCGCCGAAATTGGTCTGACCGTGCTGCTGTTTGCGGTCGTGCGCGCCCGCCTTGGCGTCGCCGCCGCGCGCCTGACCGCGGCGGCGTACTGGATCAATCCGGCGGCGCTATTCGACGCCAGCATCCTCGGCTATCTCGACGCGCAGTATGTGCTCCCGGCGATCGCGGCTCTGGCGGCGGCGGTGGCCGGCTGGCCGATAGCCGCGGGCGCGTTGATTGCCGCCTCGATCCTGACCAAGGCGCAGGGCCTGTTCATCGCGCCGGCGGTCGCGGCTGCGATCTGGATGACGAGCGCGACCGAACAGCGGATGGCTCGGCTGCTGGCCGCGACCGCCGGCGGACTGGCGGTCACCATCGCCGTCGTCGAGCCGGTCGCCGCGGCCGGCGGCTGGCCGAATATGGTGCAGGCACTCGGCCGCCTCGCGACCCACGACATGCTGTCGGCCAACGCCGCGAACCTCTGGTGGGTGATCGGCTACCTGCTGCGCGTGCGCTACTCGGTCCATGACCTGGGCCTGTGGGCGGCGATCACCGCGCCGGCGAGGATCCTCGGCATCCAGCGGGTGATCGAGATCGGCTATCCAGATCCGCGCAGGATCGGGATCTGGCTGACGGCGGCCGCGGTCGTGTGGGCGCTCTGGACGATGAGGCGCGGCCGAACGAATAGCGCTGCGGGCCGCACTCCGTACCCCGACCTTTGGCTTTTCGCTGGTCTGGCCGGGTTCCTGGTGCATGCGTACGCGACGCTATCGGCGCAGGTGCACGAGAACCATCTGTTCGCGGCGGTGCCGCTGTTACTGCTGGCCGCAGCGGGACGCCGCGGTTTCCGGCCGATCGCCGTCGGCGTCAGCCTGGTGGTGGCGCTGAACCTGAATCTCTTCTACGGGTTCGGCGACGGGATTGGCTACGCGTTGCCGCGCGCGATCACGATCGTCGATCTCACGATCATCGTGGCGCTGTTCAACTGCTTTTTGCTTTCATGGCACGCCGTGGTGCTGAGCCGCCAATGCTCCATGGCAGGCGAACTCCTCCCACTACCAGCGCCAGCGTAGCGCCGAGCACCGGCAGTGCGTAGCCGCTGGTCAGGGCGCTGTACTTGAAGAGCGCGCCGCTGGCGACCTGGAAGTTCAACGCCATGAAGAAGGCGACGAACGCAAAGAACGGCGTCCAGAGGCCGGCGATCAGCGCCGCGCCCGATGTGATCTCGCCGAGCGGCACCAGCCGCGCGAACATCGCCGAGTGGGGTAGGGCGACGCGCTCCAGGTAGAGGTGGCTCCACGACGCGGCCGGTACCGCCTGCGCCCAGGCGGCGAGCTGCAGCGCCAGCTGCGATGTGTCGGCGAACCAGCGGATCTTGCCGATGCCCTCGAAGACGAAGAAGATGCCGACCGAGATCCGCAGGATCGCGAGGCCGGTGCCCTGCCGGTCTATGGCCATAACGTGCTCGTCGCGCGCTTCAGCGCGCGGATGACGATCGCCGCCTGCTCCGACGCGCGCGCGTAGTTGCCCGCGTCCACCGCCTCCCGCACGCCGGGGATGGTCTTCACGCCGTAACCCGTATACAAGCCAGGCGCGTAGACCACATGACGGTACCACGGACGATCGGGAAGGCCTGCCGGCTCGATCAGGTCGCGCTCGGCCATGATCAGCCGATGGTTGAGCATCGCCAGGTCCTGGGCGGGCGCAGACGACTCCAGCATCGACTCGCCGCGGGCGCGCACCTCGGCGCCCGCTTTCGCGAAAACGGCGGCCGCCGAGCGGAGGCCGGCGAAATCGATCTTCTTCGCGCCCTCGGCAGACGCTTTCGTCGCCTGTTGTTCGATCTCACCGACCTCTTCGACCTCCAGGCGCACCTGGTCGGGCGCGACGATGTCGATGCGCCGCTGCTTGGGCCACGGCAGCAGCACGCTGTACTCGTACTTCGTCGCCTCGATGCCGATCCGCTCGAACTGGTCGCTAACGTAGTCGGCCAGCTTGATCTCGTACGGTGACCCGGTGTGGTGCGGCTCCGAGGTCATGACGTCGAAGTCCGCTTCGTTGGCCTTCGCCGACGGCATTGCCTTCAGGTCGCGCTCGCGCGCCGCCTGGTCGACGCTGGCCGCGGCCGAAAACCCGCGGATGGTTTCGGGCGCCTGCCGAGAGCCCTGTCGAGGGGCCGGCGCACTCTGGGCCGACAGCCACACCGCGGCGCCGACAAACAGGGCAGCTGCAAGAAAGCACGAAGTACGAAGTACGAAGTACGAGCGTTGGATCACGCCGGTCTCCCCTGAAACGCCATTTCCCTGAGCGCGGCGATGCGCGCGGCCATCGGCGGATGCGACGCGAACAGGTTCGCCCAGGCGCCCTGCCGCAGGTTCATCGGCCGGCCGAGCGGATCGGCGATGCACAAATGCGCCGTGCCGCGGTTGACGACGACTGTCGGTGCCGCCGCGGCGTCGATCTTCTCAAGCGCCCTCGCCAGGCCGAGCGGGTTGCGCGTCAGCTCGGCGCCGGACGCGTCAGCCAGATACTCTCGCCGCCGCGACACCATCATCGCCAGCAGCTGCGACAGCAGCGGGGCGATGAGAATCGCGATCAGCCACACCGCAAGGAAGATGATACCGGTGGCGCCGCTGCCACGCTCATCGTCACCACCGCTTCGATCGAGGGCGCGGCGGCGGCCGCCGCCCCACATCATGCCCCGCCGAGCCCAGTCGGCCAGCAGCGCCACTGCGCCGGCCAGCGCCGCGACCATGGTCATCACCCGGACGTCGAGGTTGCGGATGTGGCTCATTTCGTGGGCGACGACGCCCTGGAGCTCCTCGCGATCGAGCGTGTCGAGCAGGCCTCGGGTCACCGCCAGCGACGCGTGCGCCGGGTCGCGTCCGGTCGCGAACGCGTTGGGGTCGGCGTCGGGCACGACGTAGACCTTCGGGCGTGGCAGCCCGGACGCGATCGCCATTTCGTCGACGACGTTCTCGAGCTGGCGCAGCTTGAGGCGATCGGCCTCGGTCGCCGACGCCTGGAGCTCCTCGACGGGCTGGGCCGCGGTCGACAGCAGCACCGCCCGATCGCCGGAGAAGTAGCTCACCGCGGCGGACACGGACCCGACACCAAGGGCGAGCACCGATCCGATGGGGACGCCGCCGCCGAGGGCGCCGAGGTAGAAGGCGTCGAAGCCGACGCCGAGAAAGAGGAAGAAGGCGAGGAACGCCAGCATCACCAGCCACGTCCTGCGGCGGTTGGAGCGTTGTTGATCGTAGAGATTCATGACAAGGGCACAGAGGCGAACACTGGACACAAAGGAAAGCGCCCTCTGTGACCTTGGCTCACCTTTGTGTCCTTGGGGATCTAGCGCCGCGACAAATCAACCACGGGAGCGTCTCGCTCTGCAGCAGTCGTGATCTCGAAGAGCTCCGCGGGCTTGAAGCCGAACGCGGCGGCGAACAGGTTGGCGGGAAACACCTGCTGCGCGGTGTTGAAGTTGGTCGCGATGTCGTTGTAGAACTGCCGCGCGAAGCCGACCTTGTTCTCGGTCCCCGACAGCTCTTCCTGCAACATCTTGACGTTGTCGTTCGACTTGAGGGTCGGATAGTTTTCGGCGACCGCGAGCAGTCGGCCGAGCGCCTGCGACAGCTGCCCCTCCTTCTGCGCGGCGTCGGCCGGACCGGTGGCGGTCAGCGCTTTCGATCGCGCCTCCATCACCGCGGTGAGCGTGTCGCGCTCGAAGTCCATCGAGCCGCGGACGGCGTTCACGAGGTTCGGGACGAGGTCGTGCCGGCGCTTGAGCTGGACGTCGATCTGCCGCCAGCCGTTGAGCGTCTGGTTCCGCATCGACACCAGCCGGTTGTAGCTGGCGATGATCCAGACCGCCAGCAGCGCGACAAGGGCGACGAGCACCAGGAAGGCCATGGGCTAGGTGCGATGGAAATAGTCGTCCGTATGATCGAGCCAGTCCTGCCGGATGGGGCTGAAGATGTCGAGCTCGAAGGTGTCCTCGAGCGCTTCGGCCTGGTGCTGGACCCACGAGGGGATGTGCAGCACCTCGCCTTCGCGCACGGTGATCTCTTCGCCGGCGATCAGGAATTTCAGCGCGCCCTGCAGGACGTAGGTAATCTGCTCGCTCTCGTGCGAATGGTTCGGCACCAGGCAACCGCGCTTCAGGTAGATCTGCGCGAGCATCTCCTTCTCGCCGGTCACCAGCTTGCGCGACAACATTTCGGTGACCTTTTCGAGTGCGATCTCGTCCCAGCGATGGAGACGAACCGTCTGGCTACTCATGAAAGTGCAGCATATACCAACGGGGCCGGATGATATAATTCCGCCCGGATGAAAGCCGTTCTGAACGAGCGCGACACGCCGCTGGTCGAGGGCTTGACGCGCGATCAACTGCTCGAGTCCCTTCGCTGCATGCTCCTGTCACGAAAGCTGGACGACAAGGAAATCCAGCTGAAGGGCCAGAGCCAGATCTTCTTCCAGATCAGCGGCGCCGGCCATGAAGCGGTCCTCGCCGCGGCGGGCCTGACCCTGCGATCCGGCTACGACTGGTTCTATCCCTACTATCGCGATCGCGCGCTGTGCCTGTCGCTCGGGGTCACGCCGCTCGAGATGCTGCTCGCCGCGGTCGGCGCCAATGACGATCCTGCCTCGGGCGGCCGCCAGATGCCGTCGCACTGGGGCCACCCCAAATACAACATCGTGTCGGGCTCGAGTCCGACCGGCACCCAGGTACTGCAGGCGGTCGGCGCCGCCGAAGCCGGGGTGATCTACAGCCGCGTGGCGCAGATTGCCGGCCGCGAATCGCGCTTCCAGCCGGACGAAATCACCTACGTCTCGCTCGGCGACGGCGCGACCAGCGAGGGTGAGTTCTGGGAGGCGCTCAACGCCGCCTGCATCAAGCAGCTGCCGATCCTGTTCATAGTCGAGGACAATGGCTACGCGATCTCGGTGCCGGTCGAGGTGCAGACCGCCGGCGGCGACATCTCGCGCCTGGTGCGATCGTTCCCGGGCCTGCACGTCGATTCAATCGACGGCACCGACTTCTTTGCGAGCCTTCGCGGCATGCGCGAGGCGACCAGCTACGTGCGGGCGCGCAAGGGCCCTGCCTTCGTTCATGCGCGCTGCATCCGTCCCTACTCCCACTCCCTGTCCGACGACGAAAAGCTGTACAAGCCGCCGGCGGAGCGTGAAGCCGAGGCGAAGCGCGATCCGATCCGCCGGTTCAGCGAGTTCCTGAGGAGCAACGGGCTGATGACCGACGAGGTGCTCGCGGCGCTGACCGCCGACGTCGACCGCGAGGTCAACGAGGCGGCGCTGCAGGCCCTCGCCGCGCCCAAACCGGCGAAAAACACCGCCGAGCTCTGGCTCTACTCGCCCGATGTCGATCCCACGTCGGCGGCGTTCGAGACCCCGGCGCAGCCGGAAGGCAAGCTCGACACGATGGTGTCGGCCATCAACCGGACGCTGAAGGATGAGATGGCGCGCGACGCGCGGATCGTCATTTTCGGCGAGGACGTCGCCGACGTCAGCAAGAAGGACGCGCTCCCGGTGGTGTCGGGCAAGGGCGGCGTGTTCAAGCTGACCCACGGTTTGCAGCGGCTCTACGGCGACGATCGCGTCTTCAACGCCCCGCTCGCCGAGGCCGGCATCATCGGGCGCGCGATCGGGATGGCGGCGCGCAGGCTGAAGCCGGTGGTCGAGATCCAGTTCTTCGACTACATCTGGCCGGCGATGATGCAGATCCGTGACGAGCTGACGATGATGCGGTACCGATCGGGAAACAGCTGGTCGGCGCCGGTCGTGATTCGGGTGCCGATCGGCGGCTACCTGCGGGGCGGCGGCCCGTACCACAGCCAGTCGGGCGAGAGCATCTTCGCGCACTGCCCGGGCATTCGCATCGCCTACCCGGCGACGGCGATCGACGCCGCGGGCCTGCTACGAACCTCGATTCGGTGCGACGACCCGGTCCTCTTCCTCGAACACAAGCACCTCTACCGCCAGACCTACAACAAGGGCGAATATCCCGGTAAAGACTTCATGATCCCCTTCGGCAAAGCGAGCCTGCGCCGCGATGGCGATCACGTGCTGGTGATCACCTGGGGAGCGCTGGTGCAGCGATCGCTGCTGGCGGCGCAGCAGGCCGAGAAGGACCATTTCAGCGTCGCGGTGCTCGATCTGAGGACCCTTGTCCCCTACGACTGGGAGGCGATTGCGGCGCAGGTGAAGCGGACCAACCGCGTCGTGATCGCGCACGAGGATCAGGTGATGTGCGGCTTCGGGGCCGAGCTCGCTGCCCGAATCGCGGGCGAGCTGTTCGAGCACCTCGACGCGCCGATCAAGCGGGTGGGAGCGAAGAACGTGCCGGTCGCCTACAGCCCAGACCTCGAGGAAGCGATCCTGCCGCAATCGTCCGACGTCCTCAAAGCGATCCGCGAGACCGCACGCTACTGACGCACAACACGGCAAATTGCCACATGCAAATGGCAAAATGCATCAGCAATTTGAAATCTGCAATTTGCACTGCTGCGGTGATACTGGCCAGCATCTCTGTGGCCGCGCTGACGCCCGACGTCCTGCGATCGACGGGCGCCGTGCCCGCCCACGTCGCCGGTCAGTTTCGCCAGCCGGCCGGTTTCCAGCAGTCTGCATCGGGCCAGTACTTCGTCTTCGACCGCCGCGCGCATACGGTGTACGGGCTCGACGCGGAGCAGTCGAGCGCGTGGGAGATCGTCACGATCGGGGGCGAGTCGGGGCGGATCATCGATCCCACGGCGTTTGCGGTCGAGCCGAACGGCAGCTTCGTGGTCGCCGACGCGCCCAACAACCGGGAGCGGATCCAGATCTTCACCGCCTCCGGATTCCGGATCGGCGGCTTTCTGCTCCCGGGCCGCCTGAAGCCGCGGGTGGTGCTCGAGAATACGGTGTTGAACGGCATCGGCTCGCTGCAGTACACCGGGACGTCAATCCTGATGTCGCAGCCCGAGACCGGGGCGCTGATCACCGAGTACGAGTTGAACGGCGGTGCACACCGGAGCATCGGCCGGCTGCGCGCGACCGGGCACGAAGGCGACCCTGAGCTGCATCTCGCGCTCAACAGCGGGATGCCGCTGGTCGACCCCGCCGGCGGCTTCTTCTTCGTCTTCCAGAGCGGCGAGCCGGCGTTCAGGAAGTACGACGCCAGCGGCGAGCTCATGTTCGAGCGGCGCATCCAGGGACGCGAGATCGACGCGCTCGTCGCCGGCATGCCGACGACGTGGCCGACGCGGCAGACGAGCGAGGGTGAGCTGCCGCTGGTGACGCCGGCGATCCGCACCGCGGCGGTCGATCCCGGCGGCCGTCTCTGGATCGCGTTCACCGTTCCCTACACCTACGTCTTCGATCGAGACGGCGATAAAGTGCGCACGGTCCAGTTTTGCGCCGCAGGGGTGGTGGCGCCGAGCAGCCTGTTCTTCGGCAAGAGCGGCAAGATCCTGGTCACCCCGGGCCTGTTCGAGTTCCCGTCGCGCTAACTCCTTGACACGCGACCGGCCACTGAATGAACATTCATTCAGTCATGCCGCTGAACGCCGTCGCGCGCCGGTCCGAGGCTCCGGGCCGCAAACGAGACGCGATCCTCCGGGCCGCGATCGACGTGTTCGCGGAGCGCGGCTTCTTCAACGCCCAGGTCGCCGACATCGCCCGCGCCGCCGGCGTCGCCGCCGGCACGGTCTATCTGTATTTCAAAGGCAAAGACGATCTCCTGGTCTCGATCTTCGAGCGCAGCATGCGCGAGGGGCTGGCAACCGGCCGCGCGGCCGCGGCGAAGCTGCAGGACCCGCGCGAGCGGCTGCGCCGCCTGGCGCGCGCCCATCTGGCGCGCCTCGGCCACGACCGCAACCTCGCGATCGTGTTTCAGGTCGAGCTGCGGCAGTCGACTAAATTCATGGCGCGCCTGTCGGCGACGCTGCTGCGCGACTACCTCGGGCTGATCCGCGAGGCGGTCGCCGACGGACAGCGTGAAGGCCTGTTCCGCGCCGACGTGAAAGCGACGGCGATGGCGAAAATGCTGTTCGGCGCGCTCGACGAGATGGCGACCAACTGGATCCTCAGCCGCCGCCGCTACTCCCTGGAGGCCGACGCCGACATGGTCGTCGATCTCTTCATCAACGGCGCGCGGGCGCGGTAAGTGGCGCACAGCATTCGATCGGCGGCGGTGCTCGGGGCCGGAACGATGGGCGCCCAGATTGCGGCGCATCTCGCCAACGCGGGAGTGCCGGTGCTGCTGCTCGATCTGACGGCCGATCTCGCCCGTGAAGGACTCAAGCGGGCGCGCGCGCTCAAGCCGGATCCGTTCTTCACCCCCGAGTCGCTGGCGCGGATTACCACCGGCGGCTTCGATACCGAGCTGGCGAACCTGAAGGACGCCGACTGGATCATGGAGGCGGTCGTCGAGCGGCTCGATCTCAAGCGGGCGCTGCTCGAACGGGTCGAGGCGGTTCGCGCGCCGGGCACGATCGTGTCGTCGAATACCTCCGGGATCCAGATCGCGACGCTCGCGGAAGGGCGGGGCGACGACTTCAGAACGCACTGGCTCGGCACGCACTTCTTCAACCCGCCACGCTACCTCAGGCTGGTCGAGGTCATCCCCACCGCGGAGACCGATCCGGCGGTGACCGGGCTGGTCTCGCACTTCTGCGATCATCGCCTCGGCAAGGGCGTCGTGCTCGCGAAGGACAGGCCGAATTTCATCGGCAACCATCTCGCCCTCTACGGCGTGATGCTGACCTTGAAGGCGGTCGAAAGCGGACGCTACACCATCGAGGAGATTGACGCGATGACCGGCCCCGCGCTCGGCCGTCCGAAGAGCGCCACGTTCCGCACGATGGACATCGGCGGCATCGACATCCTGGCGCAGGTCGCGGCGAACCTCGGCTTCGAGCTGCCGCCGTTCGTTCGCGCGATGATCGAAAAGGGCTGGGTCGGCGAAAAAGCGGGCCAGGGATTCTACAAACGCCTGAAGAGCCCGGCCGGCACCGAGATCCAGACGCTCGATCCGGCGACGCTGACCTATCGTCCGAAGCAGCCTGCCCGGCTGCCCTCGATCGACGCGGCGCGATCGATCGACGACACCGGCGCCCGGATCACGGCGCTGCTCCACGGCAAGGACAAGGTCGGCGAATTCCTGCGCGAAACGCTCGAGCCGACGCTGCGCTACACGGTCAAGGTCACCCCCGAGATCGCCTATTCGGATGAAGATGTCGACCGGGTGATGCGGTGGGGCTTCGGCTGGGAGCTTGGACCGTACGAGATCATCGAGGCCGTCGGAATGGACACCGGCCGGTCCCCCCGGCGCGCGGTCAGCCGGCCGGATGGCCTGATGATTCTGAAGGCGGCGCGCGATCGTCAGCGGATCGTCCGCAAGAACGCCGGTGCCAGCCTGGTCGACCTGGGCGACGGCGTGCTGGCGCTCGAGTTCCACGCCAAGATGAACGCGCTTGGCGGCGACCAGATCCAGATGATCCACGCCGGCGTGAGGGAAGCGGCCGCGAACTTCACCGCTCTCGTCGTCGGCAACGAGGCGGCGAACTTCTCCGCCGGCGCGAACCTGATGCTGCTCCTGCTCGAAGCGCAGGAAGGCAACTGGGACGAAATCGACCTGATGATCCGGGCGTTCCAGGCCTCGACGCAGGCGCTGCGCTATGCCGACGTGCCGGTGATCGTCGCGCCCGCCGGCCTGACACTTGGCGGCGGCTGCGAGATCACCCTGCACGGTGACCGCGTCCAAGCGGCCGCCGAGAGCTACATCGGCCTCGTGGAGGTCGGGGTCGGCCTGATTCCGGGCGGCGGCGGCACCAAGGAGATGCTGGCGCGAAGCGTCGACGGTCTGCCGGGGAACCCTCCCGACCTACTGCCGTACGTGCAGCGGGTATTTGAAACCATCGGCTTCGCCAAGGTCTCGACCAGCGCCGCGGACGCCCGGCGGCTCGGCTTCCTTGGCGACGCGGATCGGGTCACGATGAACCGCGAGCGGCTGATGGCGGACGCCAAAGAGCACGCGCTCGAGCGCGTGCGCGAGGGCTATCAGCGGCCGGCGCCGCGGAGCGCGATTCCGGTCGGCGGCGAGTCGACCCTGGCCGCGCTCAAGCTCGGCATCCACCTCGCCTGGCGCGGCGGGCGCATCACCGATCACGACGCGGTCGTCGGCCGCGCGCTCGCGAACGTGCTGGCGGGCGGCGCGCTGCCGCATCAGACGCTCGTCGGCGAGCAGTATCTGCTCGACCTCGAGCGCGAGGCGTTTCTGAAGCTGTGCGGACAACGCCGCACGCTGGAGCGAATCGCGCACACCCTGAAGACCGGAAAGGCGTTACGGAACTGAGGATCTGAGGATTTGAGAATCTGAGGATTTGAGAATCTGAGGATTTGAGAATTTGAGGATTTGAGGATTTCAGGATCTGTGGAACTGATCGATCGCGGAAAGGGACCGGCGCTCATCGTGATCCCTGGCGTCCAGGGGCGGTGGGAGTACGCCGAGCCGGCGATCGCCGCATTGGCCGAGCGGTTCCGGGTCATCACCTTCGCGCTCGCCGGCGAAGGAGCCTCGGGGCTGCCGTTCGACGAGGCGCGAGGGCTCGACAACTACGTGGATCAGATTTCCGCCGTGATGCGCGACAGGAAGCTCGAACGCGCGGCGATCTGTGGCATCTCCTTCGGCGGGCTCGCGGCGCTGCGTTTCGCCGCGGCCGCCCCCGAGCGCACTTCCGCGCTCGTGCTGGTGTCGACGCCGGGGCCGCCGTGGAACCTGAAACGCCGCCACCGTCTGTACTTGCGGCTTCCGTGGATCTTCATGCCGCTGTTTCTCGCTGAAACGCCGCTGCGCCTCAGGCGAGAGCTGAAAGTGGCGCTGCCCTCGTGGCGGAGCCGCGTCGCGTTCGAGATGGCGCAGGCGAAGAGGCTGTGGACCGCGCCGATTTCGGTCGGCAGGATGGCCCAGCGCGGACGGCTGCTCCGGCATCTCGACGTCGAACACGATTGCGCGAGCATTTCGGCGCCGACGCTGGTGATCACCGGCGACGGCGCGCTCGACCTCATCGTGCCCGTCGTCGGCACCGAGCGCTACGCGCGGATGATCGACGGCGCGCAGCAGGTCACCATCGGGCGGACGGGGCACCTCGGCTGCAACACCCGGCCCGGCGAGTTCGCGCGCCTCGTGCACGAGTTCGTCTCGAGGAGAGCGCATGCCGCAGCGTGAGATCACAGGGCCGGCAGGCCGGCTCGAGGCGCTACTCGAGGAGCCCGCCGCGGCCGGCAGCATCGGCCGTGATGGACGGATCAGCCCCGGACATCCCGGCGGCCTGCGCGCGGCGGTGGTGTTCGCTCACCCGCTGACCTCGCAGGGCGGCACGATGCATACCAAAGTCGTGTATCAGGCCGCCAAGGCGTTCAGCCGGATCGGCTGCGCGGTGCTGCGCTTCAACTTCCGCGGCGCCGGCGCCAGCGAGGGGGCGTTCGACAACGGCGCCGGCGAGCAGGATGACTTCCGCGCCGCGCTGGACTCCATGGCGGCGCTGTATCCGGGCGCGCCGCTGTGGGCGGCGGGGATGTCGTTCGGCGCGTGGGTGGCGATGACGGTTGGCGCGGAAGATCCGCGGGTCTCAGCGCTCGTCGGCATCGCGCCGCCCGTCACCCGCTACGACTTCACCGCTGTGGAGCGCAGCACCAAGCCGAAGTTCTTCATCCAGGGCGAGTTCGACGAGATCTGCTTCCTGAAAGACATGCGCGCGTTCTACGCCCGCGCCGCCGAACCGAAAGAGCTTGTCGTCATCGACGCCGCCGACCATCTGTTCGACGGAAAAGTGGCCGAAGTCGCGGACGCGATCGAAGATTTGCTAGGAGATTTTCAATGACTGACGCGGTGATCGTCTCGGCGGTGAGAACCGCGTCGGGCAAGGCACCGGGGGGCACGCTGCGCGGCACGCGGCCCGACGAGCTTGGCGCGGTGGCGATCGGCGAGGCATTGAGGCGCGCCCCCGGCATCGATCCGGGCGAGATCGACGATGTGATCATGGGCTGCGCCATGCCTGAGGCAGAACAGGGCATGAACGTGGCGCGGATCGCGAGCCTGCGCGCGGGCATTCCGGTCACCGCCTCGGCGGTCACCGTCAACCGCTTCTGCTCGTCCGGGCTGCAGGCGATCGCTTACGCTGCCGAGCGCATCATGTGCGGCTCGGCCTCGGCCATCGTCGCGGGGGGCACCGAGTCGATGAGCCTCGTGCCGATGGGCGGCCACACGATGGCGCCGAACCCGACGCTGATCGACCGCTACCCCGACGTCTATCTCTCGACCGGCCTGGTCGCCGAGAACCACGCGCGTGAAGCCGGTATTTCCCGCACCGAGCAGGATGCGTTCGCGCTGCGCAGCCATCAGCGCGCGCTGGCGGCGATCGACGGGGGGCGGTTCCTCGAGGAGATCGTCCCGGTCACAGCGACGTTGATCGGAGAACGGGTACCCCTCGTCAAGCAGATCGCCTTCTCGATCGATGAGGGCCCGCGCCGCGACACCTCGCCCGAGGCGCTCGCGAAGCTGCGGCCGGCCTTTCACCCTGCCGGCAGCGTGACCGCAGGCAATTCGTCGCAGACCAGCGACGGGGCCTCGGCGGTGATCGTGACCTCCGCCGAGCGCGCCAGGGCTGCCGGCCTTGCGCCACTGGGCCGGTTCATCACCTTCGCTACCGCCGGCGTCGAGCCCGAGCGCTTCGGCATCGGCCCGGTGCCAGCAGTCCGCAAGGCGCTGAAGCAGGCCGGCCTCACCCTTGATCAGATCGAGCTCGTCGAGCTGAACGAGGCCTTCGCCGCGCAGGTGCTGGCCTGCCTGAAAGAGCTGCCAATCGATCCCGATCGGCTCAACGTCAACGGCGGCGCCATCGCGCTGGGCCATCCGCTCGGCTGCACCGGCGCCAAGCTGACGACCACGCTGTTGTACGAGATGAAGAGGCGGAAGGCGCGCTACGGCATGGTGACCATGTGCGTTGGCGGAGGAATGGGCGCTGCTGGTATCTTTGAAAGGGTCTGATATATGCCGACAACAACCGAGACGACGATCCTGCGCGGCGGCGAATGGCTGATTCAGCCCTCGGAGACCGGCTCCGTGTTCACTCCCGAGCGCCTCACCGAAGAACACCGGCTGATCGGCCGGACGGCGCAGGACTTCGTCGACAACGAAGTGCTGCCGAAGCTCGAACAGCTCGAGACGAAGGACTGGGGGCTGGCGCGCGAGCTCGTCATCATGGGCGCCAGCCTCGGCCTGCTCGGCGTCGACGTGCCCGAGGCGTACGGCGGCCTCGGCCTCGACAAGGTGACCTCGCTCGTGGTCAGCGAAAAACTGGCGCGGGCGGCGTCGTTCGGCGCCACCTTCGGCGCCCACGCGAACCTCACCATCGTCCCGTTGATGCTGTTCGGCAGCGAAGCGCAGAAGCAGAAATACCTGCCGAAGCTGCTGAGCGGCGAGCTGATCGGTGCCTACGGGTTGAGCGAGACCGGATCTGGCTCCGACGCACTCGGGGCGCGCACGAAGGCAACGCGGCAGCCGGACGGCAGTTTCCTGCTCAACGGCGAGAAGATGTGGATCACCAACGGCGGCTTCGCCGATCTGTTCGTGGTCTTCTGCAAGGTCGACGGCGATCAATTCACCGCGCTGCTGGTCGAACGCGG
>DATASG010000197.1:0-10361 GCA_036269295.1 Vicinamibacterales bacterium
TCTATGTTGTAGCGGTTCGCGTACTTCAGGCGAAGCTGCGCTCGTAGCGATCCGACTCAGATTTCAGATTTCAGACTTCAGACTTCAGACTTCAAACTTCAAAGCTATCTCGCTGTTCGCAACTCCCACGCCTTCGAGCACTCCTCGGCGATCTTCATGTAGCGCTTCACCGAATCGTTGCCCACCACGTACGGATTCGTTTCACCGGGTCGCCGCGACTGCAGCGCCGGGATCTTGGCCTTCGAGCCGTCGTACTCCGAGTGGTTCGAGATCAGGACGTCGGCGCCGGCTTTTGCCGCGATCTCGCCGAAGCGGATCGCGGAGGCCGTGTAGGCCTTGAAGTTCTCCGGCGTGCGCGGGAAGTTGAAGGCGGTCCCGCCCCACTCCGCAACCAGGTGCGGCGTACCGTGGTCCTTGACCGGGATCAGATACGACAGCGTGCCGGCGGTGTGTCCCGGGGTGAGGTACATCGTGATCGTCGTATCCCCGAGCGTCAGTTTCTGGCCGTCGGTGGCGACCATGTCGCGCGCCGGCCTGGTGCCGCGCCCGCGATCGAGCAGGTCCCAGTCCGCCGCCGACAGCAGGACACGCGCCTTGTAGCTGTCCTGAAGGTACTTCGCTCCGCCAGAGTGATCGCTGTGGCCGTGGCTGATGATCACGTACTTGATCGTCGCCGGATCGAGGCCGACTTTCTTCAATCCTTCGGTGACCTCGTCGTCCACCGAGTAGTCGAACAGCGAGTCGATGACGATGATGCCCTCGGAGGTGGTGACCGCCCACGCCGAGAATTCCTTCATCCCGAGAAAGTACAGGTTGTCGAACACCTTCACCGGCTCGGCGTGCCACGTCTCCTTCGCCGGCGGTCCCGGGGCGGGCGCGGGCGCCGTCGCGCTCGCCGGAGCGGGCCCGCCGCGCCGGGTGCCGGGCCCGCTCGGCTCCGCGGAGCAGAGCGAGGTGAAGAGCACCTGATGATCGCGGCCGGCCGCCGCCTTGGCCGCGGCGACATGCGCATCGATCGCGGGATTCTGCGCGTGCAGGACAAGGCCAAAGATCCCGATCGCCACGGCGGCAGTCTGAGAGGCAATGTGCAATCTGCAATCGGAAATCTGCAATTTCATGATGGTGTGGCAGTATAAGCGAGCGCCAGCCGTCCATGCAGATTCATGCCGCGATCTTGTGGGAGCAGGGTCAGCCCCTTTCCGTTGAACCGGCCGATCTCGACCGACCGGGCCCCGGCGAGGTCCTGGTCGAGCTGAAGGCCGCCGGTGTCTGCCACAGCGACCTCCACCCGGCGCGCGGTGATTGGCCGGCGAAGACGCCGCTCGTCCTCGGCCATGAAGGCGCCGGGATCGTGCGCGAGGTCGGACCATCGGTTGCGACCGTAAAGGCCGGCGATCACGTCGTGCTGTGCTGGGCGCCGGCGTGCGGTGCGTGCGCCCCCTGCCTGGAAGGGCGCGCCGTGTTGTGCGATCGCGTGGAGAGAGTCACGTTTCGCAACAAGCTGCCGTCGAAGGCGTCGCGCCTGCACGCGCGCGGCCTCGATCTGGCGCCGTTCCTCGGCACCGCCTGCTTCTCGGATGCGGTCGTCGTCCCGGAAGCCGGCGCCATCCCGGTCGGGCGCGACATTCCGTTCGACGCCCTGGCGACCATCGGCTGCGCGGTGATGACCGGGGTGGGCGCCGTCACCAACGCCGCGCAGGTGCCGAAGGGATCGCGCGTCGCGGTGATCGGAGCGGGCGGCGTCGGCCTCAACGTGGTGCAGGGCGCCGCGATCGCAGGCTGCGAGCGCATCATCGCTATCGATCAGCGGCCGAAGCCGCTGCAGATCGCGCGCCTCTTCGGCGCCACCGACACGATCGCGGCTTCGTCTGGCACCGCCTCTGACGCGTCTCCCGACGTCGCCGAGTCGGTCCGCGCCTTGACCGCCGGCCGCGGCGCGGACTTCGTGTTCGACACCGTCGGCAGCCCGGCGACGCTGGCGCTGGCCCTCGCCGCCACCCGCAAAGGCGGCGCGGTGGTGCTGACCGGGTTGTCGCGCATGGACGCACAGGGCTCGATCGCGATGTTTCCGTTTGTGATGCAGGAGAAGCGGCTGCTCGGATCGGTCTACGGGTCTGGCCAGCCCTCGCGCGACATCCCGCGGCTGATCTCGCTCTATCAGGAAGGGCGGCTGAAGCTCGGAGAGCTGGTGTCGCGGACCTACGCGCTCGACGCGATCAACGACGCGCTGACTGCCCTCGCGGCCGCCGACGGCGCGCGCGGCGTGATCCGGTGGTGAATGGCCGGCTTCTTAATTCTTAATTCTTAATTCTCAATTTCTGAGTTCTCATCATTGCCGCTGGAAGATCTCGATCGTCGGGTTGATGTTCCGCAGCGTGCTGAAGACAATCGTGTCCCGGCGCGCCCCGACCAGGTCCGGGTGTCCGCCCGGCAGCCACGGCCAGGGTGACGCCTGCCGGAAGCGGCCGACCAGCCGATAGCCGAGCGTGTCGCGCTCGAGTCCGGCGATCATCTGTCCCCATTCCGTGTCAGCCGGCACGGCATGCGCGTAGTCGGCGTTCAGCACGACGTAGTCCGGACGTTCCTGCCTGAGCTCGGCCACCGTGCCGATGTCCTCGGTGTGGTAGTCCTCGATCCGCGGCAGGTATTCGTGCAGGCCGCTGATGCCGACCAGATCGCGAGGCCGGACATGTCCGCTCATCCAGCGTTCGACGGCGTAGCGCGAGTCTTCGATCATCAATAGGTCCACGGTCGCGGCGTAGAGCAGTGTGTAGGCGAACGCGCCGGCGAGCGCCGCCCGCGCCGGCACCTGGTACCGGTACCTGGCACCCAGCGCCAGCAGGCGATCGCAGGCCAGGCCGCCGAAGATCGCCAGCACGAAGCACATCGGCAGAACGAAGCGGTCGTAGTTGTAAAGGATGACGTTGATGAACCCGAAGTAGTAGGACACCGCCGGCAGCAGCAGCCAGATCGCCATGCGCCGCAGCGAGGGCGTCGCGATCGCGAGCGCCATCCCCGCCGTCCCGGCGACGAAGAACGGCCAGCCGATCGAGACTTCGATGAGATGGATCGTCGCCCGCAGCAGCTCGAGGTGTCCGGCGAGCGTTGGCTCGTAGACGCGATACGCTCCGCTGCCCGGGCCGGTGATGAACCGCACGTGCGCCAGGAAGCCGTCGGCGTTGAACAGCAGGTTGTGACAGAGCGCGAACAGCCCGCCTGCCGTCACCGCTGCAGCGACGATGCGGCGGTCGCCCAGCGCCCGCAGCCACGCGCGCGCTACGCCCGCCCGCCGCTCGAGGCGCCAGATTTGTTCGAGGCAGGCGAAAGGCGTCAGCAGGTAGAGGCCGTACGCCTGATCCTTGGTGCAGACCGACAGGGTCGCCGCGGCGGCGAAGAAGACGTAGTCGCGCAGCCGTCCCGTCGCCAGCAATTGCAGATAGAACACCATCGAGAGCGCCCACCAGAACAGGTAGGGCACGTCGACGTTCGCGGTCTTGGCGTAGTACAGAAACGGCGCCGTGACGGCGACGATCGCCGCCGCGAGCAGCCCGGCGCGCGGTCCGAACGCGCGCGTGCCGCAGATGCAGGCCGCCGCGACGATGCCCCCGGCCATGGCGACGCTGACGAGACGCGAGATGACGACCAGCGCCGTGTACGCCGCGGTGCCGTCGAAGGTCAGCCGGTCCAGTGCCGAAAGGATGAGCAGAGGGCTCCACGCTGCCGACAGCAGGTAGAAGTGCACCGGCGGATAGGCGTCGTACCACCCGTTGGAGAAATGGCGGGACAGCGCGTCGAGGATGTACGGCGGTTTGAGCTCGATGGCGACCCAGCTGCCGGGCAGGCCCCACCAGATGCCGGCCACATTCAGAGCGAGCGAAGTCAGCAGAATCCAACGCAGGGAGGGCCAGGCGCAGACGCTGGCGATCCACTTCGTCATCGGCGCCAGACCGGACCGCGCCAGCGACGCCGCGGCGAGCACGAGCAGGCCGACCCAGACCCATTCGCTCAACGCCAGCGCGCGGTCGAGCGCGGCGCGCGCCATCAACCGTGGCACGCTTCGAATCTTGCGCGGCCGCAGCGCCCAGCTGGGCACCGGCGCCAGCGGCTCGTGATCCCGCGCCCACAGGAAGTTGAGCCGGATCGGTCCGCCTCGATGCGCGTAGTGCAATTGCACCTGGTGCGCGCCCGCCGCCAGGTGGACGGGCGCCGCCACCACCTGTCCTTCGATCGACAGCGTCGCCGGCGCGTCCGCGTCGACGGCAAAGGCGTAGGTGCCATCGCGCAACGGACACACCTCGCCGGTCCATCGCGCGCTGAAGGATTCGGGCGGCGCTCCCTGCCAGGCCGCGAACAGGTGGTTGGTCGACGGCCCGGTGTCGTTGGTGGATCTGGCGGGCGATCCGGTCTCGGTGTCGTTGGTGAAGAATTCAGCGGCGAGCCCGAGCGGCACTGGATCCAGCCGGGTGGCCGCGCCGAGCGTGAGCATCACCGCCGTCGACAGCATGGCGGCGGTGATGATCCGCGATTTCAAGGCAGCCGACAGCTAAAGCTCGCCGCGTCGTCCTGGCTCCCGCTGCCGTTCCACCGCGCCACCTGAGGGTAGACGCACAGCGGCCGCGTGCGTTTGGTCTCGCCCTGCACGATCTGTGCGGCGATCATCTTGTCCGGCGCCGCGCTTTTCTCGACCCACGGCTCGAGCGCGGCCAGCGCGTCGAAGCGAGTCGGGGCGTTGCCGCCGGCGCAGTGGCCCATGCCTGGCACCATGAACAGGCGCGCGAATGCCGCCGTCGACTGCGCGCCGCCCATCTTCTTCTGCATGCTCTCGTAATAGTGGAGGGTATCGGCGGCCGGAATCAGCGGATCCGCCCAGCCGGTGTAGAGCAGCAGCTTGCCGCCGCGTTTCCGGAACGCGCTCAGATCGGGATCGGCGTCGTCGAGCACCGGCGACAGCTCGCCGATCACCGCCGAGGCGTCCTTGTCCCAGTCGTAACCGGGCCCCTTCCAGTTGGTCCAGATCGCCAGGCCGGGCGGGGGAGCCGGGCGGCCCGAGCCGGGTGCGTTGGCGAGCGTGCGATCGAGTCCGAGCGGGTTGATCTCGCTGCCAAGGTACATGCCCGGGAAGATCTGTTCACCGGTGCGCGGGTTCTTGGGACCCTGATAGATCTTCTTCAGCGCCGCCACCTGCGGCGCGGTGAGACAGTCCGGACCATCGCCTGCCTGGCCCGAGACGGCCGAAGGGCACAGGAGGCTCGCCACGTCGAAGGTGCACTTGCGCGGATCGTCGATGATCCCGTCGGCCAGGCCGTCGAGCTTGTCGCACGCGTTGAGCACGGCGCGGTTGATCATCGGCAGCTTGGCCGGCGGGATGTAGCTTGCCGGATCCTGGTGCGTCGCTTCGTACGCCCAGTAGCTGTTCATGTGCAGCCGCACGCGGTTGTTCGCGGGATCACCGGCGACGATGCCGTTGTAGTCGTCGGGATAGCGGCGTGCCTCGGTGATCGCCTGGTGGCCGCCGGTGGAGCAGCCCATGAAGTACGCCTGCTGCGCCTCGCGGCTGTAGTAGGTCTTGACGATCTGCTTCGCGACCACCGTCATCAGGTGGGTGGCGCGGTAGCCCCAGTCGACGACCATCTCGCGGTGGCCGACGCCGAAGCTGAAGTCGAGACCGGTGGTCGACGTGCCCATGTCGGTGTTGGTCGTCGCGTAGCCCTTTTGGAGTCCGGCAGCGAGCGCGGGATAGCTGATGGCGCCGCCGGCACCGCCGTTACCGGTCCCCAGGAACTTCCCGTTCCACGCCGCGGTCGGCGGCAGCCACACTTCGATCTTGATGTGGGATTCCGGTGTCGGGGTGAGAGTCGCCGCGACGCGACAGAACCCCGGCGTGTTCATTGCCGGCGCGCTGGCATTCGCGCCTGGAGTGCGGAACGACCCGGCCTCGACCGGAACCGCGGCGGTGATCGTGACGTCTGGCAGTCGCAACGCGGCGAGCCCGTCGCAGGCGCCGGACGGCGCTTGCGCCGACGCTGACGCGGCGCAGAGGAACAGTCCGGCCCCGATCGCCATCCGGCGCGCGCGCCCGCTCATTGCTGGCCACCCGTGGACGTCGTCCTGGCGGCCGGCGTCGGCGGCGGCGGCGCGACGCACGCGAAGTTGCCCGCTTCATCGGTGCTGCCGGTGCCCTTCCACCGCGCGACCTGCGGGTAGAGGCACAGCGGGCGCGAGCGATCGACCTTGCCGGCGGTGCTGTGGGTGGCGATCATCGTCGCCGGCGCTACCCCTTTCTCGACCCACTGCTCGAGCGCCGTCAGGTGATCGAACTGGTTCGGTCCGGGACCGCCGCTGCAGTGGCCCATCCCGGGCGCGATGAAGAAGCGGTAGAACTCGCGCGTCTTCTCCAGCCCGCCCATCGTCTTCACCACCGCGTCGTAGTAGGCGACCGTGTCCTGCGGCGGCACGACCGGATCTGCCCAGCCGGTGTACATCAGCAGCTTGCCGCCGCGCTTCTTGAATGGTCCGAGATCCTTGTCGACCGCCGCCATGTACGGCAGCTTCTGCTCGGCGTAGGCGAGGTCGCGTTCCCAGTCGATCGATCGGTAGTCCCAGTTCGGATCGTGAAACAGCCAGTACTTGAAGAAGCCGACGCGCATCGGCTCCACCGGGTCCATGATGTAGGCGCGCCAGCTCTGGCCCGGCGCCTCGCCGAAGCCTTCGCTGCCGCGGGGCCAACCGGTGAAGATCGGCTCGCCCTTCGCGTTCTTCGCGCCCTCGTAGGTCTTCTTCGCCGCCTCAACCTGCGCCGCGGTGAGACACGTTGCCTCGTCACCAGCCTTGCAGAGCAGCTTGGCCGGATCGAAATGGCAGCGGCGCGGGTCATCGATGATGCCGTCCTTCAAGCCGTCAATGGCGTCGCAGGCCTCGACCGCCGACCTGGTCAGCAGCGCCAGCTTGGTCTGCGGCAGTATCGGCTTGCCGTCTTTGTCGTGGGTCGCGATCCAGGAATGCAGGAAGGCGAACGTCTGGCGGATGCGGTTGTTCGCCGGATCGCCGGCCACGATGCCGTCGTAGTCGTCCGGATAGCGTTGCGCCTCCGAGAGTGCCTGTTGTCCGCCGGCGGAACAGCCGACGAAGTACGATTTATCGGCGAAGCGACCGCTGGCGTCCCGGATGATCAACTTCGCTGAGTCGGTCATCACGTGGACGGCGCGATAGGCGTAGTCGATCAGCTTCTCGGGATGGCCCTGGCCGAACTTCATGTCGTCGCCGGTGTGGCCGGTGTCGGTGCTGGCCGTCGCGTAGCCGCGGCGTAGCGCCGTGGCCATCGCCGCGTACGAGATCGATCCCTGGTAGCCGCCGTTGCCGACGCCCTGGAACTTGCCGTTCCAGGCCTCGGCGGGCGGAATCCAGACCTCGAACTTGATGTCCGAATCACTGGTCGGGCGCGCCGTCGCTTCGATGCGGCAGAACGCCGGCAGCGTCATCGGTGTGCTGGCGCCGGAGGGCAGGAACGGACCGGCCGCCACCGCCGTCGCCGACTTGATCGTGACGTTCGGCATGGTCAGCGCGGCAAGGTTCGCGCACGCGGTGCCCCCGGATGCGGCGTGGGTGGCGACCTGCGCGAGCATCGGCACGAGCGCGGCGGCGAGAGCGAGGGCAAGGCGACGGAGCATGGTGAGGCGCCTCCTGGGCAGCGGTATTATACGAGGCTTCACCCGACGGTCAGGACCACTTTTCCGGTCACCTTCCGCGAGGCCATCAGGCTGAGGGCATCGGCCGCGCGTTCGAGCGGGAACCTCGCGGAGATGTGTGGCTTGAGCTTGCCGTCGGCATACCAGCCGTCGAGGCGCGCCATCGCCTCGGCGAAGTGCCGCGGCTCGCGGCGCGCCCAGTCGCCCCAGAACACGCCGACAATCGAGCAGCCTTTGAGCAGCGTCAGGTTCAGCGCGATCTTCGGGATCTCGCCGGCGGCGAACCCGACGACCAGGAGCCGTCCGCGCCATGCGATCGACCGCAGCGCCAGCTCGGTATACGGGCCGCCGACCGGATCGTAGACGACGTCGGCGCCCTTGCCGCCGGTGAGCCCCTTGATGCGTTCGCGCAGATCCTCGGTCGCGTAGTTGATCGCCTCGTCCGCGCCGTGCGCGCGGCAGACGGCGAGCTTGTCGTCAGTGGATGCGCAGGCGATCACGCGGGCGCCGAGAATCTTGCCGATCTCGATCGCCGCGAGACCGACGCCTCCCGCGGCGCCGAGCACCAGCAGCGTCTCGCCGGCGCCCAAGGCGCCGCGGTCGACGAGCGCGAACTCGGACGTCGCGTAGGTGAGGCCGAACGCGGCGGCGGTCGCGAAGTCCATCCCGGCGGGAATCGCCAGCGCCCGCTGCGCCTCGGTCTTCACTTCCTCGGCGAAGGCGCCGTAGCCGGTGATCGCCATGACCCGATCGCCGGGCTGGCACGCGGTCACGCCGTCGCCGACCGCCTTGACGACCCCGGCCAGTTCGCTGCCCGGAGAGAAGGGCAGCGGCGGCTTCAACTGATACTTGTTCTCGATGATCAGCACGTCCGGAAAGTTGACGCTTGCCGCCTTCACCGAGATCACCGCTTCGCCCGGCCCGGGCCGCGGCGAGGGGACCTCCTCGAAGACGAGCGACTCGGGCGGACCGTAGGATTTGCAGAGGATAGCCTTCATAAATGTCCCGATGACCCGATTATCCAATTCGTCTATTTGTGTCTATGCCGGCTCGCCGGCGGTGACGGGGATGCACTGACCCGAGATGTTGCGGGCGCCATCGCTGCAGAGAAAGGCGGCGAGCGAGGCGATGTCATCGGCGGTCGACATCCGCTGCAGCGGCGAGCGCTCGACGAACGACTTGCGCATGCGCTCGACGTCGACGCCTCGCACCTCGGCCTGTCCCTGAATCACGCGATCGATCCGGTCGCCGGCGACGGCGCCCGGCGCGATGGCGTTGACGGTGATGTTGTGCCGGCCGAGCTCGAGCGCCAGGCCGTAGGTCATTCCGATCTGTCCCGCCTTGGCGGCGCAGTAGCCGACCCGGTACATCAGGCCGCGGCGTCCGGCCATCGACGCGATGTTGACGATCGCGCCGCGGCCGCTCGCGATCATCTCCGGCACCACGAACCGCGAGCACAGATAGGCGCTGGTGAGGCACGAATTGACGGTGTAGAACCAGTCGTCGGTGGTGTAATCCTGGATCGGCTTGGTCGGACCGCCGTCGCCGGCGTTGTTGACCAGCGTGTCCACGCGTCCGAACGCCGTCACGCCGGCCGCGACGATCGCTTGTGCGCCTTTCTCGGTGCTGGCGTCGCCTGTGACCGCGACCGCTTCACCCCCCGCGGCGCGGATCATCGCCGCCGTCTCGTTGACCAGCGCCTCGGATCGCGCGGCGCAGACCACTTTCGCGCCCTCACGCGCGAACAGCCCGCTCATGGTCCGGCCGATGCCCTTGCTCGCGCCGGTCACAATCGCCACACGCTGATCCAGTGAGCTCACAGGTCCTCATTGAATTCTAAATTTTCCAAATCTTTACTTGATAACACCCTGAGCTCTCAACCGACTAATCGCCTCGTCGTTGAGAGCGAGACGTTCGCGCAACACCTGTTCCGTGTGCTCGCCGACCAGCGGTGCCGGCGTTCGGACCGAGCCCGGCGTCTCCGACATCCGGACCGGCGGCGCGGTCATCTTCACGGTGCCCGCTACCGGGTGCGCGCTCTCGACGATGGCGTGCCGCGCCGCGACCTGCGGGTGTGCGACCACGGCGTCCAGGCTGTTGACCGCGCCCATCGGGATGCCCGCAGGCAGCAGGATCGCTTCCCACTCCTCGTAGGTTTTCGACAGGAACGCGTCCTGCAGCGCCGCGACCAGGGCCGGCCGGTTCGCGTTGCGCGCCGCGTTGGTCACGTAGCGCGGATCGTCGGTGAGCGCCCACCGGCCGACCAGCGGGCAGAACGTCCTCCACAGCTTGTCGCTGCCGACGCCGATCGCGATGTCGCGCGTCTTGGTGCGGAAGGTCTGATACGGCAACAGCGCGCCGTATGCGGTGCCGAGCGGCTCTGGAACCACGCCGTCAGCGAGGTAGGCGCCGATCATCCCTGACAGGATCCCGAGCTGGCCTTCGAGCATCGACACATCGATGAACTGGCCGCGTCCGGTGGTCCGCCGCGCATGGACCGCGGCAAGAATGCCGAACGCCGCGTACATTCCCGCCGCGATGTCGGCGATCGACACCCCCGCGCGCACGCCTCGTCCGCCCGGTTCGCCCGTGACGCTGATCATGCCGCTCTCAGCCTGGACGACGAGGTCGAAGGCGGCGCGGTTGCGGTAGGGGCCGTCCTGTCCGAACCCGGAG
>DATASG010000198.1:0-4481 GCA_036269295.1 Vicinamibacterales bacterium
TCTGTGCCGGCACGCAGCGGCGTTGGGTCTTCCGTGGCGCTGCACAGCGGCGCGAGGATCGGAGCCATCCGGGGCCGGGTCGAACTGCGGCGGGCGGTGGCACCCATCGAGCGGCGGCCGGGAGTCGCGGACCTGGGCACCCCCGCCGCACGCGATCTGCCGGATCTGCTGCGTTCCGTCGTCTATCTCGAATCGGCGCCGCGTGGCGCCTTCGAGACCAGCGAAGGCGGCCACGCCGTGATGGATCAGCGTAACGAGACGTTCGTCCCGCACGTGCTCGCGATCACGACCGGAACCACGGTCGATTTCCCCAATTCCGACAAGTTCTACCACAACGTGTTCTCGCTATCGAAGACCCGCCCCTTCGATCTCGGGCGCTACGCCGCCGGCAACTCGCGTCCCGTCCGCTTCGATCGCGCCGGTATCATCCGCGTCTTCTGCGACATTCATTCGCACATGAACGCCTACATCCTCGTCTTCAACCACCCGTTCTTCGCGATGACCGACACCGAAGGACGGTATCGCATCGAAAACGTGCCGCCGGGCACCTATGCCGTGATCGCGTGGAACGAGGGCACTTCGTCGGAGGCCCGGCCGATCACCGTGCCCGATGGCGGCGTCGCCGAGCTCGACTTCACCCTGCGATGAGAATGCTGTCGTCGCTGCGGAGCCGGATTTTCCTGGCGAGCTCGCTGCTGGCGGTGCTCTGCATCGCGGTGGCGATCTCGCTCGTCAACGTCACCGTCACCAAGGAGGCCGAGCGGACGCTCGAGCGCGAGATCATCGCCACCGGCGCGCAGGTGGACCAGCTCCGCGCCGAACGCACCCAGACATTCACGCTGATGGCGCGGCTCATCGCTGACCTGCCGAAGCTGATTGCCGCGGTCGAGACCAACGACCCGCCCACGGTTCAGGACATCGCCGGCGGCTACCAGGCGCAGCTGAACGCGAGCCTGGTGCTGCTCACCAACCGGACGGGCGGTCTGCTCTACGCGGTCGGCGGATCGCCGCGCGCCGCCGCGATCGCCGCGAACCAGCCCGCCATCCGCAGCGCGCTCGCCGGCCGCGACAGCGTCAGCCTGCTGCCGCAGCCGAACGGTGTCCTCCAGGTGATCACGGTACCGATTCAAGTCGACCGGCCGAGCCACGAGATCTTCGGCACCCTCAGCGTCGGTTTCCTGCTCGACAACGCGCTCGCCGAGCAGCTCAAGAAAATCACCGGCAGCGACCTCGCGTTCGGCATGGACGGTCAGATTCTCGCCTCGACGCTGCCGCCCGACGCCAACGCGGCGATCGCCAGCCGGCTGCGCGCCACCGGCATCTCGCGCCTCCTTCTCGGCTCGGAGGAATACGAATCGCTGTCGCGGCCGCTCGCCGCCACCGGCGACCGCGACGGCGTCGCCTCGGGACCGGTCGCGCTGATCCTGCGCTCGCGCACGGAGCAGCTCCAGTCCCTGGATGCGATTCACACCGGTCTGGCCCTGACGGCGGTGCTCGCGGTCGCGCTCGCGACCCTGCTCAGCTTCGCGGTCGCGCGCACCATCGCCCAGCCCCTCGCCGCCATCACCGACGTGATGCGCGAAGTCGCCGCGACCGGCGACCTCACGCGCAAGATCGCGCTCCGCCACGGCAACCGCTGGGACGACGACGACGCGCGGCTGCTGGCGACCACGTTCAACACCCTCACCGATTCGATCGCGCGCTTTCAGCGCGAGATGTCGCAGAAGGAGCGCCTCAGCTCGCTCGGCCGGCTCTCGACCGTGATCGCGCACGAGGTGCGCAACCCGCTGATGATCATCAAGGCCGCGCTCCATTCGCTGCGGCGGCTCGATGCCGGGTCGGATTCGGTGCGCGAGGCGGTCGCCGACATCGACGGCGAAGTAGCACGGCTCAACCGGCTCGTGAACGAGGTGCTGGACTTCGCCCGGCCGATCCGTTTCGAGCTCTCGCCGGCGAGCGTCAACGCTCTCTGCCGCGAGTCGGCGACGGCGGCGATCGCGTCCGGACCCGGCGCCGAAATTGCCTGCCAGCTCGACCCGGCGCTCGGCACCTTGACCACGGATCCGGAGCGCCTCCGGATCGCGTTGATCAACCTGCTCGTGAACGCGCGGCACGCGGTGAACGGCAACGGCGACCACGCCAGGCGGGTCGTCGCGGCCGATGCCGACCGGGTCCTGCCACCTTCGCCAGAGGCTTCAGTGGTCAGCCTGACGACCACCGCCGCCGCCGATCGCGTCCGCATTACCGTCGCCGATCGTGGTCCCGGCATCGGCACCGCCGACCTCGCCCAGATCTTCGATCCGTACTTCACCACCAAACGCGGCGGCACCGGCCTCGGGCTGCCGATCGCCAAGAACATCGTCGAGGGGCTGGGTGGCACTATCGCCGTCGTCAGCGAACCCGGCGCCGGCACCCGCTTCGTCATCGAATTCCTCTTCGACTCCGCCCAAGGCAGGCCTGTCTCATGACCCATCGCGGTTCGATCCTCCTCGTCGACGACGAGGAAAAAATCCTTAGGGCACTCGGGCGCGCGCTGCGCGACGCCGGCCACGCCGTCGTCGAAACCGCGAGCCCGCGTCAGGCGCAGCGGTTGCTCGGTGAGCGCACCTTCGACGTGCTGATCGTCGACAACATCATGCCGGAGCTGAGCGGCCTCGATCTCATTCGCGAGTTCGTCGCCTCGACCCCCGAGGGCGAGCGGCCGCAGATCCTGATGATGACCGCGCACGCCACGGTTGAGAGCGCGCTCGAGGCGATGAAGCTCGGCGCGCTCGACTACCTGCAGAAGCCGTTCGAGATCGACGAGCTGCTGGTCGTGGTGCGGCGGGCGCTCGAGCATCAGCGCCTCCGCACCGAGTATCGCTACCTGGTCAACGAGCGGGACGAGCAGTTCGACCACTACGGCATCGTCGGCCGCAGCCGCGCGATGGAGGAAGTGATCAAGCGTGCCGAGCTCGTGGCGGAGACCAAGAGCACGGTGCTGATCACCGGCGAGACCGGGACCGGCAAGGAACTGGTCGCCCGCGCCATCCACGACCGCAGCGCGCAGCGCGACATGCCGCTGATCAAGGTGAACTGCGCCGCCATCCCCGAAACGCTGCTCGAGTCGGAGCTGTTCGGGCACGTGCGCGGTGCGTTCACCGGCGCAACCACGACCAAGAAGGGCAAGTTCGCCCTCGCCGACGGCGGCACGATCTTCCTCGACGAGATCGGCACCATGAGCCCCACCTTGCAGTCAAAGCTCCTGCGGGTCCTGCAGGAGCGCGAGGTCGAGCCGCTCGGCTCGGAGCGGACCGAGAAGATCGACCTCCGCGTGATTGCCGCCACCAACCGCGACCTGCGGCAGATGGTCGCCGACGGCAAGTTCCAGGAGGATCTCTTTTACCGCCTGAACGTCATCCCAATCGAGATCCCGCCGCTGCGTGAGCGCCGCGACGACATCCCGGCGCTGGTCGAGCACTTCGTCAAGAAGCATGCCCAGCGCACCGGCCGCCGGTTCGACAAGATGGACGAGGCGGTGTTGACCGGCCTGCAGCAGTACGACTGGCCGGGCAACGTGCGCGAGCTCGAGAACACGATCGAGCGCGCCGTGGTGCTGTCGCCAGGCCCGGTCATCACGACGCGCGCCGTGTCGGTGCTCGGTGGACCGTCGCAGCAGCCGGCAGGTCTGCCGTCGCTGAAGCTGCGGCAGAACTTCGAGTGGGTCGAACGCGAGACCATCCGGCGCGCGCTGGAGAACGCCAGCGGCGTCAAGAAGGACGCCGCCGAGCTGATGGGCATCAGCCAGCGGGCGCTGTCGTACTACCTGGCCAAATACCGCCTGGAATCCTAGCGGATGTGACGCGTCGCCGCGGCGGCGGTCTAAGATCTCAAGACTGACGGAGGTGTGCATGCGGCGACGGGGAACACGGGCCGGCGGTGTCGTCCTGGGCGGTGTGTGGGCGATGGGGCTGGCGATGGTGGTTGGGTGCGGCGGCAGCAGCTCGCCGGCCAGCACCGGACCGACGAGCGGCTGCATACCCAGCACGAACGCCAACACGCTCGTGATCCAGAATAATACGATCTGTCCGGCCGCCCTCACCGTCGCGCTCGGCACGCAGATCACGGTCCTCAACTCGGATTCGATCGTCCACCAGATAAATTCAGATCCGCACCCGGAGCACACCGATTGTCCGGAGCTGAATCAGATCGGCTTCCTGAACCCCGGCCAGAGCCGTCAGAGCGGCAACCTCAACATCGCCCGCAAGTGCGGCATGCACGACCACCTGGCACCGGACACCGCCTCGCTCAAGGCGACGGTCACTATCCAATAGGTAGGACGGGCGGGACCCACCCGACCTGCCCGACGCACCTGACCCGACTAGAAGCTCACTCCCACATGCACCTGGTAAGCTCGCGGCGTCACGAAGTGCGTGCCGCTGAAGGTGGAGAGAAAGTTGAAAAGCGCGTCCCGGTTGGTCAGGTTGACGACGCTGAAGCGC
>DATASG010000199.1:0-13364 GCA_036269295.1 Vicinamibacterales bacterium
GGCGGGCAAAGGACCCATCTACGGCCAGATGACGGTGACGTCTGACCCGAGCGCGGCGGACAGCTTCACCACCGAGACGCGCTACACGGTCGGGCGGAGCGGCGAGACGGTCACGCGCACCGGAAAGGCGCTCGTCTACACGGGCTATCAATGGCGCGGCCGCTCGTCGGGCGGCAACGCGACGGGTTCCGGATTGCCGTGGCGCGAGGTGATGTTCGTCGAGGGCGACTGGACTCAGATGTGGGGCCGCTGGTTCACCGGCGCTTACGACGAGACCGGCATCGACGTGAAGCTCACGCGCCTCACCAGCGATCCCGTCGTGCTCGGGACCAGCGTGGCGGCGTTGAAGACCGGTGCGACGGGCGTGGCGGTGCGAATCTTCGGCGCCAATCTTGCGGGCGCGCCGAAGGCCGAAGACATCGGCATGGGACCCGGGGTGAAAATCGCGCGCGTGGTCAGCGCAGGGCCAGATGAAATCGCGGTCGACGTGGACGTTGCCGCCGCCGCCCCGATCGGCGCGCGGAACGTGTCGGTCGGGGGTGTCGTCAAGGCCGCGGCGCTGGTCGTCTACGACAAGATCGACGGCATCAAGGTGCTGCCGCAGGCCGGCATGGCGCGGGTCGGCGGCAATGTCTTTCCGAAGCAACTGCAGCAGTTCGAGGCGGTCGGCGTCAACAACGGCCCCGACGGCAAGCCCGACACGGCCGACGATCTGATCCTGGGTCTGGTGCCCGTCAAGTGGTCGGTGGAGGAATACACCGCGACGTTTGGAGACGACGACGCGCAGTTTGTCGGCACCCTGGACGCGAACGGTCTGTTCACGCCGAACGTCGACGGCCCGAATCCGAAGCGAAGCGGCAACCGCAACAACGTCGGCGACGTCTGGGTGGTGGCGGAGCTGGCGAGCGCCGATGCGCGGCAGCCGGGCCGGATCCTGCGTGCCCGGGCGCAGCTGCTGGTCACGGTGCCGCTCTACATGGCGTGGTTCGAAAGCGAGAGTGGCAAGTGAGCGCATGGGTCGCACGCGAGCATCATCGTTTCGAGGCGGCAGGCAAGCCGTTCGTCTACCTCGTGCCGAGCGCCGCGATTTTCGCCCTCGATGACGCCGCGGACGCCGTGCTGCAGACGCTGGCGGCTCGGCCGTACACGCGTGCGGAGCTGTCGGCGGCGCTGGACGGGGAGCGGCCGCTGCCCGCGGACGCCATCGACGCCGCGATCGCGGAGCTGGCGCGGGTGCAGGCGATCGGCCCGGCCGCGGCGCCGCCCGCCCCGACTCCGAGGGTGATCCCGCTGACACCGTTTCCGTTGACGACCATGGTCCTCAACGTGACCAACCAGTGCAATTTGAGCTGCAGCTACTGTTACGAATACGGCGAGGACCGGATTGTCGACACCGAAAACGGCAGGCAGCCGAAGTTCATGAGCGAGGAAACCGCGCGCGCGAGCGTGGACTTCATGCTCGAGGAATCGGGCGACAACAAGGTCGCGCACATCACCTTCTTCGGCGGCGAGACGCTGCTGAACTTCGCGGTCCTGCAGAAGACGATCTCCTATGCGAGGCGTCGCGCGGCGGAGGCCGGGAAGGACGTGGATTTCAGCCTGACCACGAACGCGACCCTGCTGAAGCCGGAGATCATCGAGTTCCTGGCCGAGGAACGCGTCGGCGTGACGATCTCGATCGACGGGCCGAAGGAGGTGCAGGACAAGTTCCGCGTCTTCCACAACGGCAGCGGCAGTTACGACCTGGTAGCGCCGAAGATCAAGGAGCTGCTGCGGCGGCACCGCAGCCGTCCGATCGGCGCGCGCGTCACGCTGACCTCGGGCAAGATGGACGTGAAGCGCATCTACCGGCACTTGACGGAGGAGATGGGCTTCTGGGAAGTCGGGTTTGCGCCGGTGACGACGTCACCGGATCGCGCGCACGCGATCGCCGAGGGCGGCTACGACGAGATGCTCGGCCAGTTCCGCGAGCTGGCGTTCGAGTTTCTGGAGGCCACCGTCGCCGGCCGCCATCACGGGTTTTCGAACGTGAAGGAGACCCTGGAGGAGCTGCACAAGGGCGTCAGCAAGGCGTTTCCCTGCGGTGCGGGCCTCGGCCTGTTGGGCGTGGCTACCGACGGCGACGTCGCCCTGTGCCACCGCTTCGCCGGCTCGGACTCGCACCGGCTCGGCACGGTGCGCGGCGGGATCGATCGTGAGGCGCAGCAGGCGTTCCTCCAGCAGCACCACGTCGCCAACAAGACCGATTGCCGCGCGTGCTGGGCGCGTCCCCTGTGCTCGGGGGGCTGCTACCACGAAGCGCACACCCGGTATGGCGACACGACGCACGCGAACCTCCACTACTGCAACTGGATCCGCGGCTGGACGGAAGTCTGTCTCCAGGTGTACGGCGAGTTGTCCGAACGCCATCCGGCGTTTCTGGCGCAGTTCGATGACCAGGACATGAAGGAGCTGGTGTCATGAACCACCTCAAGGCGATCAACACCAAGGCTGTGCGTGTCGAGCGGGCGACCGAACATGACGTCGTCGGGCTTCAGCGCACCGGCGTTCCCCAGCTGCCGCATTTCCCGGTCGGCTGCTCGCTGGTCTTCTCGCCGGGCTGGGAAGCGGATCGGGCCGGCGGCACCGCGGGGCTCTGTCAACCGGTCGAACGCGATCTGTTCGACTGCCACATCGGCTGCTATTGGCCGGCGCAGGTGCCGGATCAGCTGAACCACGCGCCCGACTGGACCGCCAAGTGCGCGGCCGCTCAGAAGGACTGGCGCAAGATCGATCTCATTTTCCCCTAAGCGAGGACGCATGATGCGAAGGCTTGCCCTCAGCGTCTGCGCGGCGGCGCTGGCGATGGCCGCCGGGAGCGCGCCGGTTCACTCGGCCGAGAAGCCCAGGGTCTCGGCCGGCAACGGGACGCTGATCATCGGGGCCTACCCCAAGCAGTACTGGATCATCGACGAGGCGACGGAGAAGATCGCCGGCACGATTCCGTTTCAGTCCGGCATTCCGCGCCGGACGACGCTGTCGCGCGACCTCAAGCGCTTCTACACCGTCGAGGCGGCGATGGAGAAAGTGGAGATCATCGACATCGCTTCGCGCAAGACCGTCGATACCTTCACCCTGAGCGAAGGCAACAAGAAGGTGCGCGTGCGCAGCCTCGAGCCCGATCCGCTGCACCGCTTCCTGGTGATGGTGACCGCATCGGCGACCAAGCTGATCGATCGCTTCGAGATCGGGCCCCCGGCGCTGATCCAATACGACTTGCGCACGCACAAGGTGGTGCGGACGATCCCGTGGCCGAACGGCGAGGAACGGCAGAACGCCAACATCCTGTTCTCGCCGGACGGCACGCTGATGTACCTCTTCAGCGACCAGGACGTGTTGATCTACGAAACCAACAGTTTTTCGCAGGTGGACAAGTGGGAGCTCTCGAAGCCGATTGAGGAAGGCTTCGGGCGTCTCGAGTTCGGGTCGCGCGACGTGCTGAACGACGAGCCCGGCTTCTACACCTCGCTCTTCAACGTCTCCGATCCGGTGCAGCACCGTCGCCTGATGGGCGTGGGGCGGGTGAATCTCGCCGCCAAGAGCGTCGACTTCTACACCTTGGGGCCGTCGACCGCGGTGAGCTTCACCCTGGCGCCGGGGCGGAAGGTGGCCTACGGGCTGTTCGAGGAGATCGGCCGCTATGAATTCTGGAAATTCGATCTCGAGCACCGCACGTTTGCCGGCCGCACCGAGTTCAAGGGACGGCCGCGGATGGGCCTGAAGACCAGCTCGAACGGCAAAGTGCTGTATATCTTCGTTGCCGGCAACACCATCGATCTCTATGACGCCGAGAGCTACCAGTACCTGCGCACCATCACGCTCGAGGGTGACATGACGACCGATCTGTTCGTCCTGCCGCCGACGTGATCGATCGCGATCTGCGCCAGGCGCTCGCCTTCATCGTTCCCTACTGGCGGCGCCTCCTGCTGGTGCTCCTGCTCAGCGCGCTCAGCACCGCGTTGTCGCTGTATCTGCCGCTGCTGTCGCGAGATTTCTTCGACCGCGCTCTGATCGGCCGCGATCTCCAGACGCTGATTCGGGTCGGGGCGCTGTTCACCGTGTTTGCCGGCGCGAGCTTCGTGGTCAACGTGGTCAGCGGCCTGCGCTACACGCGGGTCTCGGCCGACATCCTGTTCGAGATGCGGCTGCAGATGTACCGCCACCTGCAGCGGTTGTCGCCCCGGTTCCACGCCCGCACCCGCATCGGCGACGTGATGTCGCGCATCAACAACGACGTCGGGGAGATCCAACGCATCGCGGCGGAGACCGCGCTCGCGTGGCTGGGCAACGTGCTGTTCCTGTGCGGGACGACGGTGATGCTGGCGTGGCTGGACGTGCGGCTGTTTCTGGTGACGATCGCGACCGCACCAGCGGGCCTCTGGCTCCTGGCACGCTATCGCCGGAAGCTGGAAGCCGAAGTCACGACCCTGCGGCAGCGGAGCGCCGACCTCGGCAGCTTCCTGATCGAAACGCTGCAGGCGGTGAAGCTGATCGTGGCGTCGAACGCACAGGAACGCGAGGTCAATCGATTTCGCGAACGCAATGCTGCCTTCGTGCGGTCGCTGATGTCGATGCAGCGGCTGACCTATCTGGCGGGCGGACTGCCCGGCCTGATCCTCGGCGGCGGCACCGGCCTGGTCTTCGTCTACGGCGGACTGCGCGTGATCCGCGGCGAGATCACGGTCGGGACCTTCGTCGCCTTCACGGCCTACCAGGTGCGCTTCCTGCCGCCGCTGCAGGCGCTGATGGGGATGTACGCAAACCTGGCCACCGTGCGGGTCTCGCTTCGCCGGGTGTCGCAGATTCTCGACGAGCCGGTGGAGGTGCAGGAGGCGCCGGAGGCGGTGGCGCTGCCGATCGTCACCGGCGAGGTCGCCTTCGAAGATGTCACGGTGTCATTCAACCGTGGCGAGCCGGCGCTCGAACGACTTTCGTTCCGGGTGCGGGCCGGCGAAGTCCTGGCGATCGTCGGCCGAAGCGGAAGCGGCAAGTCCACGATCGCGGATTTGCTCTTGCGGCTGCTCGATCCCGATGCCGGAGTGGTGCGGGTCGACGGCCACGATCTCCGCACCGTCCGCCTCGCCGACCTGCGCCGGCACGTGGCGCTGGTGGACCAGGAGCCGTGCATGTTCCACGCGACGATCGCGGAAAACATTCGCTACGCGCGCCCCGACGCCACCGACGCGGATGTCGCGGCCGCGGCCCATCAGGCGGCGCTGGACGATTTTCTCGGACGCCTGCCCGACAAGCTGGCAACCGTGGTCGGCGAGCGCGGCATGGCGCTGTCGGCCGGAGAGCGGCAGCGCATCGCGGTTGCGAGGGCATTCCTGGCAAACCCGTCGATCCTGATTCTCGACGAGCCGAGCGCGGCGCTGGATCCGGAATCCGAGCGCCAGGTGGCCGAGGGATACGAAGCGGTGATGCGCGGCCGCACGACGATCGTGATCACGCATCGTCTGGAGCTCGCCGATCGCGCGGACCGCGTGCTCGCGCTCGACGGCCAGCGGGCACCCCAGGGGGTCTGAGGCGATGGTGAGACCTCTGACCGGCCGCGGCGTGCGGGTCGCCGTGGTCGACAGCGGCGTTCACGCCGCCCATCCCCACGTCGGCTCCGTGGCCGGTGGCGTCGCGATCGACGACGAGGGGCGCGAGCACGACGACTACGTCGATCGGCTCGGGCACGGCACGGCGGTGGCGGCCGCGATCAAGGAGAAGGCGCCCGACGCCGAGCTCTACGCCGTCAAGGTGTTCGACCGTTCGCTGTCCACGCGGATCTCCACGCTCGTGGCCGCCATCGACTGGTCCGCCCGAAACGGCATGCATCTGGTCAATCTGAGCCTCGGCACGGCGCGGATCGAGCACGAACGCGTGTTGACCGAGGCGATCCAGCGCGCGGCTGCGCGCGGCGCCGTGGTCGTCGCGGCGGCCGAGGACAGCGGCGTGCGGTGGCTGCCAGGCAGCTTACCGGGCGTGGTGTCGGTCCGACTGGACGCAAGCTGTCCACGCCACCAGTACCGGGTGACGGGCGGCGGCGCTCCCGTCTTTTGCGCTTCCGGATTTCCGCGACCGATCGCCGGGGTGCCGCCGGAGCGCAACCTCAACGGCATCAGCTTCGCGGTCGCGAACATGAGCGGCTTTGCCGCCTGCGCGCGCGAGGAGGCGGTTGAGGGGTCGATAGACGAGATCGTCAGACTGCTGGCCGTCCGGCGTCCCGATGCGTAGAATGCGGTCCACTCGTCCCGATTTCAGAGGAGGGTGAGGTGCGCGTACAACGGTTGCTGTTTGGTGCTCTTCTGGGCCTGGCGGTCGCGGCCGCGCCACGTGCTGCGGCGGCGCAGGCACCGGCGGCGGCGGCGGCGCATCCGGGCGAATACGCGCCGGCCGACATCGCCTACGGCTCGCGCTTATACGACGCGCAATGCACGACCTGCCATGGCGCGAACGGCGACGGTGTCGGCGGCGTCGATCTCAAGAGCGGCAGGTTCCGCAACGCGGTCACCGACCAGGATCTGACCCGCGTCATCACCACCGGCATCCAGGGCACCGGGATGCAGGCATTCAAGTTCGACCCGTCCGAGATCACGGGCATCATCGCCTACCTGCGCAACATGACCTCGTTCGATCGGGGATCGGTGAAGGCTGGCGATGCCGGGCGCGGCCGCGCCGTGGTCGAGGGGAAGGGTGGCTGCACGCGGTGTCACCGCGTCGAGGCGCAGGGCTCCCGCGTGGCGCCAGATCTGAGCGACATCGGCGCGGCGCGCAGCGCCGGATCGCTGCTGCGCTCGCTGACCGATCCGAGCAGTCAGATGATGCCGATCAATCGCCCGGTGCGCGCGGTCACCCGAGACGGCAAGGTGGTCAACGGCCGCCGGCTCAACGAGGACACCTACACCGTGCAGCTGCTCGACGATCAGGAGAGGCTGATTTCGCTGGTCAAGTCTGATCTGCGCGAGTACACGATTCTCACCGCGTCGCCGATGCCGTCGTACCGCAGCACGCTGAGCACGGACGAGCTCGCCGATGTGGTCGCCTACCTGCTTTCGCTGAAGGGACGATGAGCATGAAAAAGAGGACCATCGCCTTGCTGCTCGTGACCCTGGTCTCGAGCAGGCTGCAGGCTCAAGTCGGCTCCGATCGCCTGTTGAACGCGGCAAAGGAGGCGCGCAACTGGCTGATCTACTCCGGCGGCTACTTCAGCAACCGCCACAGCGGCCTCACCCAGATCACGCCGGCCAACGCCAGGAATCTCGAGCTGAAGTGGATGTATCAGGCGGCCGTCTCGGGCGCCTGGCAGACTTCGCCGCTGGTCGTCGACGGGGTGATGTATCTCACCCAACGGCCCAACGACGTCGTCGCCCTCGACGCGAAGACCGGCCGTGTCTTCTGGATCTACCGGCACACGTTGGATCCGACGCAGATCGTCTGCTGCGGCGCGAACAATCGCGGCCTCGCGATTCTCGGCGACACTCTGTTCATGGGCACGCTCGACGCGCATCTGGTGGCGATTGACGCCAAGACGGGACGAGCGGTATGGAACACCAAAGTGGCCGAGAGCAAGGGCGGCTACTCGGTGACCCATGCGCCGCTGGTGGTGAAAGACAAAGTGATCGTCGGCGTCGGCGGCGGCGAATACGGGATTCGCGGCTTCATCGCCGCGTTCGACGCGCGCAGCGGCCGCGAAGCGTGGCGGTTCTACACGATTCCGGCGCCGAACGAGCCCGGCGGCGATTCGTGGAAACCGTGCCCGCCGAAAGCCGAGAACGCCTACTGCGATCCCGAGGCCTGGAAGCACGGCGGCGGCTCGGTATGGGTGACGGGGTCGTACGATCCGTCTCTCAACCTGACCTACTGGGGCGTCGGCAACGCCGGCCCGGACTGGAACAACGAGCAGCGGCCCGGCGACAACCTCTACACCGATTCCGTCGTCGCCCTCGACGCCGACACCGGCAGGTTGAAGTGGCACTATCAGTTCACGCCGCACGATCGCTACGACTACGACTCCGTGCAGGTGCCGGTGCTCGCCGACATCATGTGGCGGGGCGCCCCGCTCAAGGCCATGGTCTGGGCGAACCGCAACGGCAACTTCTACGTACTCGACCGCGAGACCGGAAAGTTTGTGGTCGGCAAGCCGTTCGTGAAGGTGAACTGGATGGACACGTTCGACGAGCGCGGACGGCCCCACCAGACGCCGCAGCCGGCCGGGCAGCCGACCTGGCCCGGCAATCAGGGCGGGACCAATTGGTACTCCCCGTCCTACAGTCCTCATACCGGGCTGTTCTACGTCTCGGCCTGGGAGGGCTACGCGACCATTTTCGGCGGCACCGCGGTCGAATATCAGGAAGGCCGCAACTTCGGCGGCGGCGTCAATCGATCGTTCGTGCCGGTCCCGGGCGCGCCGGCGGTTCCAGGCATCCGCCGCGGTCCGATCAACAACTGGACCGAAGCTGCTGCCACCGGCGCCGTGCTCGCGCTCGACGCGGGCACGGGCGAGCTGAAATGGAAATTCCCAATGACCGACGTCACCGACAGCGGCATTTTGACGACGGCGTCGGACGTGCTGTTTACCGGCGGCCGCGAGGGTTATTTCCAGGCGCTGGATGCCCGGACTGGATCCCTGCTGTGGAAGGCGAGCCTCGGCGCGCAGATCGTCAGCGGCCCGATCACCTACGAGGTCGACGGCCAGCAGTACGTCACCGCGATCTCCGGCCTGTCGCTGTGCGTGTTCGGGCTGCGCGAGTAGCAGCGCCTCTGATTCCAACGTCGGGTTGACACAAAGGGCACAACCCGCGCTATGAAGATCTCCGACCCGATCTAGCGGGCGAGGAAGGCGACGGCGCGCGGCCCGCGCCACACTGCGAACGTGCCGTGCTTTTCTTTGCCCTCGTCGCAACCGTCCTTGTAGATGATTTCGCCGATCAGCGCCGTGCCGCCGTTGGCCGCCTTGCCGGCCAGGTGCATCGTCCCGGCGCAGTGTTTCGACCGGTACTCCCACGCGACGTTGAAGACGGCCGAGTCGCCGGCGATCGTCCCGCTGCCGGTCCCGATCACGTCCTTCTGTGTAACGAGCGCGATCGAGGCGCTGCCGCCGGCGATCTTCAGATCGATCGTCGCCGGCGCGCGCGTCGTGTCGAGAACCATCGTTCCCTCGTAGTGCCCCGGCGCGATCGTCGCGGGCGCCGGCTGGGCGGCGCCTTTCGGCGACAGCGCAAAGGCGAAGACGAAGTCACCCGCCGTGGTGCCGAGATCCTTATGTCCGCCGGCGGCGACGACCAGGAATTGGCGGCCCGCCGCGGTGACGTAGGTCATCGGCGCCGCGTGCACACCCGCCGGCAGCTCGAAGGACCAAAGCTCGGCGCCGGTCTGCTCATCAAACGCGTGGAGCCGCTGGTCGAGCGCGCCGCCCGCGAACACGACAGCCCCCGCAGTCGCCAGCGATCCCCCGAGGCTGGGCGATCCCCACCGCTCGCTGCCGGGCAGCTTCGCGAACTTCTCGACACGGCCGAACGGCACGTCCCACTTCACGTCGCCGGTGTCGAGATCGACCGCAGTCAGCGTGCCGAACGGCGGCGGCGTGCAGGGCACGCCGTCAAGGGCGGCGAGGGGCGTCTGCCGCCGCATTGCGAACGCGGTGCCGGCTTGCGGCGCCACTTCGTAGTCGCGGCCGAAACGCCGTTGCGCGTCGCGATACTGCTCGCGAGGGATCAGCTCGACGAACGTCGCGAGCCGGTTGAGAGGGAGGAACGCGAGATGTCGGGCGGGATCGATCGACGCGCCGCTCCAGTTCGAGCCGCCGATGTTGCCGGGATAGGCGATCGTGCCGCGAACGGACGGTGGCGTGAAGATGCCCTCCGATCGCAGGGCGGCGATTCGATCGCGGCACCATGCGCGCGACTCGGCGGTGACGCCGAACGCCTCGTCCGGCGTGAGCTGGATCGGCGCCAACGGCTTCGGCCGGGTGGGAAACGGCTGCGTCGGCCACGCCTCCTCGCCCGGCACGTCGCTCGCGGGCACCTTGCGCTCCTCGACCGGAAACAACGGCTCGCCGGTCTCGCGGTTGAGGATGAACAGGAACCCCATCTTGGTCGGCTGCGCCAGCGCCGGAATCTCACGGGCGCCGCGATGCAGCGTGAACAGCACCGGCTGCGCGGGGATGTCGTAGTCCCAAAGATCGTGATGGACCGCCTGGAAGTGCCACACCATCTGCCCGGTCGAGGCACGAAGCGCGACGACCGAGTTCGCGTACAGATTCTGGCCGATCCGTTCGCCGCCGTAGAAGTCCGGGCTGGCGCTTCCCACCGGTACAAACACAAGATCGCGCGCGGCGTCGGCGCTGATGATCGACCAGGCGTTGGCCGCCCCGGTCGAATGCGCCACCGGCCCGCGCCAGGTGTCGTAGCCGGGCTGCGATGGCCCGCGCGCGACCGGATCCCAGCCCCACTTGAGCGCCCCGCTTCGCGCATCGAAGGCGCGGATGACGCCGCTGGGTGACGCGGCGCGCCTGCCGTCGGAGACGGAGGAGCCGACCACGACCAGCCCGTTGACGACTGCCGGCGGCGAGGTGATGGAGTATTCGCTGTCGTAGGCCGGTGCGTTCAAGAGCCCACGATCGAGGTGAATCTGGCCGCGCTCGCCGAAATCGCGGCACGGCGTTCCGGTCCTGGCGTCGAGCGCGATCAGCCGCGCGTCCACCGGGGTCACGAAAATGCGGCGCCGGCAGGCGGCGTTCGTTGCGGCGGAGGGGTCGAGCCAGGTCGAGACACCGCGGTTGGTGAAGTCGCCGTAGTCACCGCTCATGTCCAGCTCGGGGTCGAAGGCCCAGCGCTCGCGCCCGGTATCGCCATCGAGCGCGCGCACGCCGCCGAAGGGCGTCGACACGAAGAGCAGCCCGTCGACGAAGATCGGCGTCGTCTCGTCCCGCGCCTGGGCGCGGCCGACGCTGTAATCACCGGTGCGGTGGATCCACGCGGGCGTCAGGGAAGCGACGTTACCGCGCGTAATCTGATCGGCCGGCGAGTACTTGGATCCCCCGGCGTCGCCCGCGTATGCGGTCCACTCAACCGGTCCGCGAGCCGCGTGCGGCGCCGCCACCAACAGTGCAGCGAGCAGTGCAGCGAACACCCCGAGCACCCCGAGAACAGCGGGCACGCTGAGCCCGCCGAACCTCGCAACCCGCACGTCGCACCTCCTCCCACCCGCGCCCGTCCTCCGATTGTAAGAGCGAAGGTTCAGCGCGCCGCTAGAAAAGCCAGCCGAACGTCAGCGCGTTCGCGCCGTCGCGGAGGCCGTGCGCCAGATCGGCGCGAAGGACGCCGGGCGTTCCGGGAATCTTGATGCGAAGGCCGGCTCCGGCGTCGACGTACACCGGCGAGCCACCGCCTGCGGCCTGCCGCGACGCCCGGGCCAGATCAGTGAACATCGCCACACCAAGCCGCGCGATCGCCGGATGCTCGAACCACCGCTGCACCTCCGCGTTCCCGAACGCCAGCGTCCGGCCGAAGGCGGAAGCCGAGGTCAGGTCGACGACACCATCGCTGAGCAGCGGATGCGCGCGAAGCAGCGGCGAGCGCACCTGACCCTCGCCCGCGCCGGGCCACAACGTCAGCGGCGCGGCGTCGCTGACGCGCTCGACTCCGATCGAGCCGCGGGTGACCCAGCCCTGTGCCTCCGCGGCCGACCGGGCGCCGAGGCGCGCGCCAAGCGACCGGAACGGCGGCTCACCGGTCAGCGGCGCCCACTGTGTGGCGCTGATCGACACCTTCAGGCGATCCCCAAGCGCAACCTGCTCGAGAGCGGCACCGATCGAAGCGGCCTTGCGGTCGCCGCTCCACGCGTCCACGCCGGTCGACACCGCATATCGGAGGCCGTGCGCGAGCCAGTCGCTGACCGTCACACCGCCATGCGTCCGCGTCTCGACGATTCCGACGCACCCCGCATCCCGCACCTCGCACCCAGCCCGCGGCGCCTGGAGGCCCGCGCTATAGCTGTCCGATTGCCATGAGCCTTCGAACTGCCAGATGCCAGGGAGCCGGCCGGCTCGGGGCGCCGCGAGCCCGACGCTGACGCCCGGCCGGTTGCTCCACCAGCGCCAGCCCGCGGTCCAGACTTCTCCCTGACCGCTCACGCCCGGCACCGCGACTTCGACTTCCTGATTGGCCGCGGTGCGCGCGGCAAAGCCCGCCCACTCGACGGCTCCCCGCGGGACGGCAGCGAGCTCGACGACGACGACGTCGACGGTGGCGAAGCCGTCCGTCTCGGGCTTGACCGCCAACCGCGTCGCCGCGCGATCCGGAAGCTCGCCCAGACGGCGGCGCGCGCGGGCAAAGATGTCCGCCGTCAGCAGCATGTTTGGCTGGATGGCCATCATCTCGGCGACGGTCTGATAGCGAATGTGATGCAACCCCTCGATGCGCACGCTGTTCACTCGCGGCTTGTCGATCTGATTCCAGGCGCGCAACGCGCCGATGTCGTCGTTGAGCATGAACAGGCTCGAGCCGAGCACATCGAGCGCGTACTCGTCATGCGGCCGAAGCCGCAGCGTCTCTCGCGCGAGGGCGGCGGCGTCGCTCCATCGCCGCTGTGCGAACCGCGCACCGCTCAGCTCCCGGATCGGACCGGCCGCACCGGGGCACTGCGCGCGAACCTCGCCGAGCAGGGCATCAGCCCGATCGAGCCCCTGCGAGCGGATCTCATCGAGCGCGTGGTTCAACCGCGCGGCGCACCTGTTGTCGGCGCCTGGCGCGTTGAGAAGAACCCGCGTTGTGCCAGGCGGTGACTGTGGCGGCAGGCCGGTTTCTCTCGATGCGCCGGCCGGCGGTGGAAGGATCACCAGCGACCAGTAGCCGGCCGCCTTCCACATCCGCTCGAAGTCCGGAGCGCGAATGGCGCGCGACGGACCCCAGGCCGGATCGTGGACGACGATCGACTCCTCACCAGCACCGGTGACGACGACGTAGTGATATCGATCGCCGCGATCGGGCAGGAGTACGATCACCGGCTGGCCCTCGCGCAGCCGCGCGGTGATCGCCGACAGCGTGCCGTCAACGCGCTCCGTCCGCCACCCGCGCGTGCTGACCGCGGCGGTCAGCACGTCGTTGGCGATCCCACCGGCACGGCGGTCGACGAGCGGCGCGAACTCCTGCGCGTCCGCGTGCGGCTCGCCCCAGTAACGGAACACCATCGCTGCCGCGGCGCCGCCGCACAAGGCGTCGGTTTGCGGCAGGTAGGGAACATCGATCGCCAGGGCGGCGGCGAGCGAGAGCGCCGCGATCAACACATCATTTGACCGCGATGATCAGGATGATGACCAGCAGCAGGATGATGATGAT
>DATASG010000200.1:0-4540 GCA_036269295.1 Vicinamibacterales bacterium
CACGACGTCTGCAGCTTCGGCATCTTCTCGACCTTGACGATGCAGACGCGGCAGGAGCCGTCGATGCTGATGCCGGGGTGGTAACAGTAGTAGGGGACGGAGATTCCGCTCGCGATGGCGGCCTGCAGGACGGTCTTGCCCTTCTCGACGGTTATCTGCCGGCCGTCTATCGTCAGCGTCACGGTCTCCATAAGATGTCGATCATATCAAGAACAGGGCCCGGGGGCTGGAGGCTGGCGCCAGACGCTGGTGCTCGAGGACGGTCACTAACGATTGGATCGCGCGATCGGCTCCATGCCGCTGTTCGCAATCGCGGCCGACGCGTTCGGCGACGCCAGGAAGGCGATCAGCGCGCGGCCGCCGGCCGGGTTGGGCGAGTCGGACGCGGCCGCGGCGGAAAAGACGGTGACTCGCTGCACAGCTGGTGGCAGCGGCCCCACGACCTCCACCCCGGCCACCGGTCGCAGCTCGCTGATCTGCTGAAATCCCATCTCCGCCTCGCCACGGGCCACCACCGCCGCGACCGGCTCGATGTCCACCTTGCGGCTCTTGGCCCGCATCTCGGCGGCAATGCCGAGGCGTTGAAAGAGCTCGGTCGAGACGTAGACGCCGCTGACGCTCGAGGAGTAGGCGACCGACGATGCCTGAAGCAGCGCGCGCCTGAGCGCCTCCACCGTGCTGATATCGGGCTTCGACGCCCCCTTCCGGACCGCGAGCCCGATGCTGGAGCGCGCGAGATCGACTCGGCTGCCCGCTGCCACCCGTCCGGCCTTCGTCAAATCATCGATGCCGGCGGCGGCCATCATCAGGACGTCCGCGCGCTCGCCGCGCTGCAGACGATCGGGAATGGAATCCGGCGCGCCGGCCACCGATCCGCCGGAAACGACGACCAGCGTCGAGCCCGACGCGCGCTCGAACACCGGCGCCAGTTCCCTGAGTGCGGCGGCGAGCGCGCCGGAGGTCATGACCTTGATCTCGTCGGCCGGCGCCGCGACAGCCGTCAGGAGAACCAGGACGAGCGCGCGCGCGACGGAGCGTAAGACTCTCAAATCCTCAAATCCTCAAATCCTCAGATCCTCAAATCCTCAAAATCCTCAGATCCTTAGCTTCCCTTGACGATCTCCGCCAGCATCCCATCGTCCTTGCTGATCTCGACGCTCCGGAGCACGCCGGCCAGCGGCACCCGGCGCTCGACCACCTGTTCGGTGACCGGCACCAGCACCTCCACCGGTTTGCGGTCGGCGTATTGCAGGCTGACCGTGACCGGCAGGTCGAAGACCTCGCCGATCTGTTCGATCCGCAGCACGACCTCGCTGCCGTCGAGGCGATAGGCGACCTTGACGCGGGGAATCGTCGCGCCGTAGATCCACTGCTGGAAGAAGCGATCCAGCGGCTTGCCGCTTTCACGCTCCATCGCCGCCTGCAGATCGTCGGTGCCGACCTTGCGGAAGCGGGAGTCGCGATAGAAGCGGCGCAGCCCGCGGAAGAACTCGTCGTCGCCGATCATGCGGCGAAGCATGTGCAGCACGGCAGCGCCCTTGTTGTAGACCAGCGCGCGAAACACGCGGCTCTCGCCGCGGATATGCCCGAGACGGTACCCGAGCGACACCGGACCCTGCTCGCTCGTGTCGAGGCTCCACTTGCGGAGCTGGCGCAGCATCGACGCGAACACCTCGTCGCCCTTCTGATGCTGGGCGAAGAGCGCGGCGAAGTACTGCGCGAAGCCTTCGCTCAGCCACTGTTCGTGGTAGTTGCGCCAGCCGACCGCCTGTCCCCACCACTGATGCGCGAGCTCGTGGGCGATGAAGAAGTCGGGGTAGTTGCCGAACGCCGCGGGATCGTTGCGCCATACCCGCGGCGACGAGGGCAGCGGTTGGTTGAGCATCGCGAAGTAGCCGGGGCTGTGGCCGCCGGGCAGATCGCTTTCGACCAGCGCCACCGTGAAGCTCGAATACGGCGAGTCGCCGATGATCGACTGGTAGAACAGCGCGATCTCGGCCGAGCGCTCCGCGACCTCGCGCCCCCGCTGCACCTGCCGCGGATTCGCTTCCACCGACAGGTTCAAAGTCCCGCCCGACTCGAAGCCGATCGTCGACGTCTCCGCGCGCACGAAGCGGCTCATGATGAACGCCAGGTAACGCAGCGGCTTGGCGGCGGTGAAGACGTAGATCTTCCGGTTCTGCGCCGGATCCTTGGCGGCGAGAATCGCCGGGAACCCGGACTCCAGCTCGCCGCTGGCGACGCAATCCACCGCTGGCGGCACTGAAATCCGGAGGCGCGCCGTGGCGTAGTCGCTGACCGCGGCCTGCGGATACCAGAAGCTGCGGCTGCTGTAGAGAAAACTCGGCTCGGCGGCGAGCATCGGCGGCTGATCATCCGGCGAGCGTGCCTGGCCAGGGTCGAGCAGCGCCATCGCCTCGCGGTCCGGGCTCTGAGGTTCCAGACGTCCGCCGTAGGTGATCGTCAGGGTGAGCTCGCTGTCACGCCCGAGCGGCGTCGGCAGGTTGACGACCAGCGTGTTCTGGTTCTTGACCCGGATGCCGAACAGGCGGCCGAACTGGTAGCTGACGATCGACTGGACCACCAACGGATCGGCCAGCCGGAACGTCAACGTGCCCAGGACCGTGGAGCGTACTCTGAGGTGAATGCTGGCGCGGCCCTCGATCCATGAGCGGTCCGGCGTCGCTGCGACGTCGATGTCGTAGTCGAGGATGTCGTAGTCGACCAGGTCGTCCTCGTTGTAGAACGGCCCGCGCTGCGCCAGCTTCACCTTCGACGCGTAGAGCGCGATATTGTGATGGCGCTTGCGGTCGAACAGCGTGATGTCCTCGGCTTCGGTGCCGGACCGCGCGTAGGTCAGCGTGTCGAAGCGCCGCGTCCGCATCTCGGCCAGGAAGTCACCCTGGCCCGGCAGCAGCGTCCACGGCTCCCGGCTCAGATCGCCGAGGTCGATCACGAACGACTTCAGCGATTCGTCGCGGAACACGTCCTGCGCCCGCTTCAGGCTGCGCGGCTCCACCGGCACCGGTTGCAGCGCCGCCGCCGTGAAGATCGAGTCGAAGTCGGCCGGGTTGACCCGGAGGTAGGCGGCATCGAAGCGAGTCTCCAGCGTCTCGCTGCCGCAGAAGATCTTGACCTGGCCCTTTTCCGTCGCCGGCGCTGGATGGAAGTTGACGCTGCCGTTGCCGAGCAGGACGACGGCGGTGACGCCGCTGTCGATCTCGGCGACGAACATCGATCCTTCCGCCAGCGTCAGGTCGAGATCCTCGGCCGCGATCTTGAGACCGTGCGCCGCGTATTGCTTCGCGCCGTTCAGCGCCACGCGGTAGATGCTCTCGACCGACGAGATCCGCTCCGCGTCGGCGATGGTCCACTCGTTCTCGGCGCCAACCGCGCCGGTGCGCTTCACGTCCAGCCGCCAGGTCGCGATGCGCGCCCGCGATCCGAACTCCGCCATCACGTCGACCATCAGACGGTAGCCGTTGCTGCGGTCACCGCCGAGTGAGACGCGATCGCGTTCCTGCAGCACGCTGCGGGTCACGCCCGGCAGCAGTTCCGTGCTCGCGAAGTCTCTCGCTCGGTCGAGGCTGCTGCCGGCCGACAGCAGCGCGAAGTAGGCCGCGGTGTCGCCGCTGCGCACCACGCGCTCGACCCGGCCCAGGAGCAGGCGCACGCCTTCGTCGTCCTGTGAGTGCAGGCGAGGGGCGGCGCACAGCACCACCGCAAGCAGCGCGATCGTCGTCCGAACCCTGGTCACCACGGTGTGTTTGCCGGAATCCTTATCTTAGACACCGGCGGCGGCCGGCGTGGTGCATCGGCGCAGCAGGAGGATCGTCAGGTCGTCGGCGAACTTGTGTGAGTCGGTATAGCGTTCCACGGCGCGCACGACGGCGGCGCCGACGGCGGAGAGGTTTTCGTCGTGCTGGTTGGCTTTCAGCGCCGCTTCCAGCCCGATCTCGTCGAACGGCACGCCCTGTTGACTCTCCGCCTCGGTGATGCCGTCGCTGTACACCGCGAACAGATCCCCCGGCTGGATCACGACCTGGCCGGTCGTGTAGGTCGACTGTTCGAACATGCCGAGCGAGATGCCGCCATCCGAGAGGCGCTCGCAGCGGCCGTCGCCGCGCAGCAGCAGCGGCGGCATGTGCCCGGCGCTGACGTAGGTGAGCGAGCCGGTGCGCGGATCGAACACCGCATAGAACAGGGTGATGAAGCGGCTGCCCGGCGCATGGCGGCAGACCTGGACGTTGAGCCGCGCGATCAGATCGGCCGGCTCCAGCTTCTCGTCCACCAGCGTGCGCAGCATCGCCAGCAACAACGCCATCAGCAGCGCCGCGGGGCTGCCTTTGCCGGCGACATCGCCCAGCGTAATCACCAGCCGCCCATCGTCGAGCGGCAGGATGTCGTAGAAGTCGCCGCCGACCGTGTTCGCGGGTCGGCTCATACCGACCGTTTCGACGCCGGCCGCGGCATAGAGCCCACTCGGCAACATCGCCTGCTGGATGTCGCGCGCGATTTCGAGATCGTTCTTCAGCGACAG
>DATASG010000201.1:0-2564 GCA_036269295.1 Vicinamibacterales bacterium
CTCGTGGCGACGGCGATGATTTCGTCGACGCCGTGCGAGTCGGCGAGGCGCCGGAATTTCGAGAGCACCTGCAGAGCGGCCTGCATCGCCTCGGGCGTGAGCGCCCGGCCGTCGAGCCCGCCGGCCCCCAGGCGGATCATCTCCTTCTCCCGGTCGATGACCTCGAACGAGAGGTCCGGGCGGACCTGGACCACGATCATGTGGATGGAGTTCGTGCCGATGTCGATGGCGGCGATACGCATAGGCCCGTTCTAACTATAATGAAGCTTGGTCTGCCGGCTGACCCCTAGATCATGCCCGTTTCCACGACCCGCTCGGAATTGCTCAGGAAAGGCGTCGACCACTTCAAACGCGTCCTCCACGCGGTCGGAGAGGGCGACGTACGCGCGCTGCACCAGGCCCGCGTGACCTCCAGGCGCATGCGCGAGCTAGTGCCGATGCTTCAGCTCGACCGCGGCCAGGCGCGAAAGCTCGGTCGGCGTCTCAGAAAAATTACCGCGCGTCTCGGGACGGTACGCGAGCTCGATGTGCTCCTCCTGCTGATCGACGAGCTGCATGTTTCCGGCCGTCGCGGCAGCGGAGGGCTTGGACGCGTAGGCGTGAGGGTCTCGAAAGATCGGGATCGCGCGCGGAAGCGCCTCGCGGTGGAGCTGCCGCTCGCCGAACTGACCCGCCTCTCACGCAAACTCGGCCGCATCGCGGCCCACCTGGACGACGCGGAACGGGCGTCGTCGAAGACCACGGCGCGAAGCTGGCGGTGGGCGATCGACGCGCGCGTCGCCAAGCGAGCGGGACGCCTGTCGTCGGCGGTGGTCGATGCCGGCGCGCTTTACCTGCCCGATCGGCTGCACGCCGTGCGCATCGCGGTCAAGAAACTCCGCTACGCGGTCGAACTCTCGGCCGAGGCGTCGCGCGATCGGAGCGGCGCCGACCTGCGCGTCTTGAAGCGCAGCCAGGAGCTGCTCGGCCGCATGCACGACCTGCAGGTGCTGATCGATCAGGTGCGCCAGACGCAGGCGTCGCTGGCACCGCCCAGCGTCACCGTCTGGCGCGATCTCGACACGCTCGTGGCCTCGCTCGAAGACGACTGCCGGCGGCTGCACGCGCGCTACATGCGGCAGCGCGACGAGCTCAGCGCCGTCGCCCAACGGCGCCGTGAGCTGCCGCAGCCGGTCACGATTCGCGCCCAGACGCGGCGGGCGGGGTAACCGGTGCCCGGACCGTACGAGCTCTACTTCGTCCGCCACGGTCTCGCCGAAGAGCGGGGCGACGCGTGGCCGGACGACACCAAGCGTCCGCTGACCGAAGAGGGGATGGCGCGCCTGCGGAAGGCGGTCAGGGGACTGTCGCGGATCGGCGTGGCGATAGACGTGGTGCTCACGAGCCCGCTGGTCCGCGCCCGCCAGACCGCGGAGATCGTCGCCGGTGGTCTCGATCCTCGACCCTCGATCGTCAACGTCGATTCGCTCGCGCCGACCGGAAGCTATGCCGCGGTCCTGGCCGATCTTGAAAAGCACTCGCGCAAAAGCCGGCTCGCGCTCGTCGGGCACGAGCCGATGATGGGCGAGCTCGCCGCGCGCCTGGTCGGGTCGCGGCATCCGATCGAGTTCAAGAAGGGCGGCGTCTGCCGCATCGACGTTGAAAACCTGCCGCCGGTGGGCCCCGCCGACCTCCGCTGGATGCTCACGCCGAAGATCCTTCGCGCGCTGAAGAAGTAGACCCGCGCCGCCGGTCAGGCTCTGAGCGAATCCGACTGCCAACTCTTGATCCGCGCCTTGATGTCCTTGCTGGTCGAGAGCTTTCCGGCCAGCACGTCGCGCACCATGTCCGTCATCTCGGCGTCGCTTGCGAATCGCAGCGCCACCAGCTGCCGGTGGGTCAGCGTCTCGATGCTCGGCTGAAGATCCGGTGGCAGGATCCCGCGCAGCCGCAGCCGCATCTCCAGGCGAATGACGCGATCCTGCACCGTGATCGCCTGCGCCCGCGAGAAGAACGCCACCCCGAGCAGCGCCGCGGCGACAATCAGCTCCCACGCGAAGTGACGGGTGGGGTCCATCCACAGGTGGCGACCCGCGTTCACCAGGTTGGCGAGTAGCACCGGCAGGACGAAGAAGTGGAACCCCGGAAGCCATCGAGTGTGCTTCTGATAACTCTGAACAGCGTCGGCCATCGAATCCTCCAGGAGGAACTCTACAGCGGCGGCGCGCCCGAGTGGCGGTCAATCGACGAACCGGTAGCCCAGCCCGACGACGGTCTCGATCTGGCGGCCGGCGGTGCGCAGCTTGCTCCGAAGGCGGCCGACGTGGACGTCGACGGATCGCGTCTCGACCAGCCGCTCGTAGCCCCAGACCCGCTCCAGCAGCCGGTCGCGCGACACCACCCGGTTCTTGTTCTGCACAAGGTACTGCAGCAGCTCGAACTCCCGGCGGGTGAGACGGACGGCCGCGCCGTCGACGGCAATCGCCACGGCCTCGAAGTCCGCGGTCAGGCGCTCGCCCTGGTACCGACCCTGCCGCGGCTCGGTCCCCTGCCCGCGTCTCAGCATGGCGCGGACGCGCGCGGTC
>DATASG010000202.1:0-6813 GCA_036269295.1 Vicinamibacterales bacterium
TCGCCAGGTAGTAGCCGCTCGCAGCGGCAATGAACGCCGACCGCTTGATCTTGGTCGGCTCGATGTTGTCGGGCAGATCGCCGGTGGTGTGGATGTAGATGTCCGGGTGATCGCGGAGGTAGATCGACGGAATCGCGAAGCCGCCCTCCTGGTAGATCCAGTGATCGCTGCCGCTCTCGTAGGGCGTGATGTCGGCCCAGAACGCGTCCTTGGAGCCGCCGCGCGCGCCGATGGCGCGCGTCATGTCGCCTTCGCCGGCCGCGCGCATCGCGCCGTCGATCACGTAGCGCCCGAAGGTTTCCGCCACATCGTCGGTCACCGTCGCGATCGACCACGGCGAGCGGGTGACGTGCAGCACCGACTTGGTGATGAACGGATCGGCGCCGACCATGTCGAGGTGCACCGCGGCGCGGATGCGCGACGCAATCTCCGGATACTTCGAGAGGTACGCAATCGTGCCGGTCATCTCGGACGGCCAGACGAAACGGATCGTCCGCACCGGCGCCGGAATCCGCTTGCTGTCGATCAGCGTCTTGAGCGTGCGCGCGATCTCGAGGTTCGCGGCGCAGCCGCTGGCGTTGTCGTTCGCGCCCGGCTTCTCATGATCCAGGTGGCAGCTGAACACGATCTCCCCTGCGGCAGGATCGGACCCGGGAATGGTCGCGATCAGGGTTTCGTAGCCCTGAGCGTCGTCGTTGCGGGCCCGTACGACGGCGTGAAGGGTGATGCGCTCGCCGTGCGCCAGCCGCTGCTGCAGCGCGCGCGCCTCGCGGACCGAGATCATGATCGCGAAGGCGTTCCGACGCCCGCGGGCGTCGAGGTGGCCCCACCGGATCAGATCCTGGTCGTCGCGCCACCAGGCGCTGACCTGGTTCGAGTTGTAGCTGACCAGCCCGGCGGCGCCGAGCTCCTCGACCGCCTGCCGGTGGCAGGCCGACGGCGTCGCGTCGCACAACACCAGCTTGCCGCGCACATCCTTGCCGGCGTAGTCGCTGCGCTGCGTTCCGGCGCCGACATCGACGAGCTCCACGGTCACGTCTGCGCTCTCGCTGTTGTCGGCTACCGCCAGCCGCACGTCGTCATACGAGATGATCCGCCGCGGCTGCGGTTGCACTTCGTCGAGCCAGCCGGCCTCGACCCGCCAGCCCCGGTTGCCGTGCAGCGTGCCGAACCAGGTGGTGCCGTCGCCGGGAAAGCTCTCGACGTGGACGTCGCTCAGGCCCGCCGCCTTGGCGCGCTCCATCACGTATTCGATCGCTTGATGAAAACCCGGTGACGCCGGGACGCGATGCAGCTGTGCCAGGCGGCCGACGTGATCTTTGGCGGCGACGCCGGAGAGCTCCTCGTCCAGCGCCTTCAGCACCGCGCGATCGAGGAGCGTTTCGGCCGGAACCGTCGGGTTCGACTGCGCGGACAACGAGGCGGTGGCGGCGACGATGGCGGCGAGGACAGTAAAGCGCATCCGGGCAGTCTAATCCGGGAGCCGCTCGATGAGATCGACCGCCGCGTCCGCCCCATTTCGAGCCGCAACCGCTGGTCCCGTTGCCGCAGCGCGTTTTCTGATGCCGGCGTCGTGAAGCGCGGTGTCGAGGCGGTCGGTCAGGATGTCGGCGGTGATCAGGTTGACCGGCAAGGCACGCGGGCCGAGGCCGAGGCGCTCGATGCGGTGCGCCCAGTAGTACTGATCGAGCAGATGCGGGAGGATCACTTGCGGGACGCCGGCGGACGCCGCCGCCGTCGTCGTGCCCGCGCCTCCGTGATGCACGGCCGCAGCCACGCGTGGAAACACCGCGTGGTGCGGCATCGCGCCGATGGTCAGCAGGTCCTCGCCCGGGGTGATGTAGCGGTCGAGGCCGGCCCAGCCGCCGGCGATGATCGCGCGCCTGCCCAGCGCCCGAGTGGCGGCGACCGCGTGTGCCGCCAGCTCGGGCACGCGCGCCGCCACCATGCTCCCGAAGCCGATGTAGATCGGCGCCGGGTCCAGGCTCAGAAACGCCTCGACGCGCGGATCGAGCCCGTGCGGCTCGATGAAGATCATCGCGTCGATACCGAACACGCTGTCGGAGCCATCGGCGCCGAGCGGCGCCAGATCGCGATCGGCGGAGATGATGACGTTGTCGCCGAGAATCCGGGTCAGCGGTCGAGCGATGGATCGAAGGCCGAGCGACGCGCGCCCGCGATTGATCACGCCGCGCAGCGCCACGTCGGCGCCGGCGGCGCCGCCCCGCCACAGCAGGCGATTGAGCCACGGCGGCAGCGCCTGCGCGCGGATGATCGGCGGCGGCATGGCGCTGGACGGCACCGCGCACGGACAGAACGCCAGAGTCGCATGGGGCACGTCGCGCCACTCGGCTACCGAGGCGCTCGCCAACTGCGCCCCTGCGCCGACGATGACGTCGGCGGCGTCGCTCGCGCACGCCAGCGGCGCGAACATCCGCGCCGTCTGACTCGTCAGGCAGCCGAACATCCAGCGCACCGAGTCGAGCCGCGCTTCGGGCGACTGCATCTCGGCGGCGATGTCGACGCCGTTGGACATCGCGTCGAAGCCGCATGCCCGGATCCAGTCGAGGAAGTTCGACGGTGCCGAGAACGCGGCCGTGTGCCCCCGCGCCCGCAATGCCACCGCCAGCGCCAGCATCGGCTGGATGTCGCCGCGGGTTCCGTGAGGCGCGAGCAGCACACGCATGTCTGTATACTCTCGCAGGTTCATGACCCAAACGACCACTGCCGTCGCGACGCCGTTGACGCCGAACCAGATCCGCGGCTTCATCGCCGCGTGGGGCGGATGGGCGCTCGACGGGATGGACTCGTTTATCTATTCCCTCGTGCTGGCGCCGGCGCTCACCGAACTGCTGCCGCGGTCCGGCATCGAGCCCACACCCGGCAACATCGGCTTCTACGGGAGCGTGCTCTTCGCCCTGTTCCTGATCGGTTGGGGCATGTCGATGCTCTGGGGCCCGATCGCCGACCGGTTCGGGCGGGTGCGGACGCTGACCCTGACCATCCTCTGCTACTCGCTCTTCACCCTGTTGTGCGGCTTGGCGGGCGGGATCTGGCAGCTCGCGGTGCTGCGACTGCTCGCCGGCATCGGCATCGGCGGCGAGTGGTTCATCGGCGCCACCTTCCTCGCCGAGGAGTGGCCGGAGGATCGGCGCAAGACCGGCGCCGGCTACATGCACACCGGCTATTACTTCGGCTTCTTCCTGGCGGCGCTGGCGAACTATTACGTCGGCGCCAGGTACGGCTGGCGCTGGATGTTCGTGGTCGGCGGCACGCCGGCGCTGCTGGTGACATTCATTCGCTACGGCGTCAGGGAATCGGCGACCTGGCGGGAGCGGATCGCCGAGAAGCGGCCGCCCGCGATGTCGGAAGCGTTCGCGAAGATCTTCTCGCCTGTCTACGCGCGGCGGACCGTGCTCAACTCGCTCTATCTGCTGGTGTCGATCGTCGGCTTGTGGGCCGGCTCGGTGTATGTGCCGACTTCGGTGAGGGAGATCGCCCTGCGCGAAGGACGCACGGCCTCCGCTGCGACCCAACTCGCGTCCTACGGCACCATGATTCTCTCGGCCGGCACCATCCTCGGGTGCATCGTCCTGCCGCCGCTGGCCGAGTCATTCGGCCGCCGTCTGGCGCTCGGCGCCTACTTCGTCGTCATGTTCTTCTCGATTGCAGCCGGGTTCGGCTACATCTTCTACCTGCCCCACGCCCTGGCGCCGTTCATGGCGGTGCTGTTCTTTCTCGGCCTCGGCGGCGCCAACTTCGCGATCTACACGCTCTGGCTTCCGGAGCAGTACTCCACCGAGTGCCGCGCCAGCGCCTTTGCGTTCGCGACCTCGGTCGGGCGGTTCGCCGGCGCCGGCATCACGTTTCTGGTCGGCGCCGGCGTCGCCCATTTCCACACCATCGGCACGCCGGTCGCGCTCACCTCGACTGCATTCCTGATTGGCCTCCTGCTGCTGCCGTTCGGTGAAGAAACGCGCGGTCGGGCTCTCCCGGACTGAAAGCTGTCAGCTGTCAAAGGGCTGCCAGCGGTCAGAGGGCTGTCGGCTGTCAGCCGCGCGGCACGAGGTGGATGGACGTCGCCTTGACGGCGGCGGTGACCTCAGCGCCTGGCGCCAGACCGAGCTCTTCCCGCGACCGGCGCGTGATCAGCGCGTCGAGCGGGAAGCCGCAATCCAGCGTCACCCGGTCGATCGGCCCCTCGGATGCAATCGCCACGATGCGGGCGGGGAGATGGTTGCGCGTGCTCGCCTGGCTCGACGCGTTGGTTTCAAGCGTGACGTCTTCGGCCCGGATGCACGCGTACACCCGTGCGCCGGCCGCCAGCGGCTCGCGTTCGGCGACCTGCAGCATCACGCGGTTGACCGAGACGTCGAGCAGCCCTCCGGACGCCGCAATCACGCGCGCGGAAAGCACCGCTTCGATGCCGAGTGAGGCCGCGACCTCCGCGTCCGCCGGACGGCTGAACACATCCGCCAGGAGACCAGCCTGCCGCACCTGGCCGCCGACAATGACGGCGACCGTGTCGGCCAGGGCGAGCGCTTCAAGGCGATCGTGCGTCACCAGGATCGCGGGCGTGCCGGTCGCCTGGAGCAGCGCGCGCACCTCGCGGCGCAGCCGCAGGCGGGTCGGCGCGTCGAGCGAGGCGAACGGTTCGTCGAGCAGGAGCAGCCGCGGACTCGGCGCCAGAGCGCGCGCCAGCGCGACGCGCTGCGCCTCTCCGCCCGACAGCGCTCTCGGGTAGCGGTGATCGAGACCCTCGATCCCAAGCATGGTGGCAATATCTTCCACCGGGGTCAGACCCGGGTCTGACCCGGGTCTGACCCCATACGAGATGTTGTCGCGGACGGTCAGGTGCGGGAACAAGGTCGGTTCCTGGAAGACCAGGCCGATGCGGCGCTCCTGCGGCGGACGCCATGTGTCTCGCGCCGTGTCGCACCACACGTCGCCGCCGAAGCGGATGACGCCGAGAGCCGGCCGCTCGAGCCCTGCAATCTGGCGAAGGATCGTGGTCTTGCCAGCGCCGGACGGCCCGAACAGCACCAGCACCGAGCCCGGCGCCAGCTCGACGTCGAGCTGCACGTCGATCGAGAAGCCGCTGTCGAAACGCTGCGACACCGCCATCGTCAGTGACGAGGCTTCAGCCATACCGACCGCTGGAGAAAATAGGTGGACGCCAAGATCACGAACGACACGATCAACAGCAGCAGCGACGTGCGCGACGCCGCGGCGTAGTCGAGCGACTGCACCGCGTCGTAGATCGAGATCGACACCGTCCGCGTCACGCCCGGCAGGTTGCCGCCGACCATCAGCACGACCCCGAACTCGCCGAGGGTGTGCGCGAAGCTGAGGACGATCCCGGTGACCAGGCCGCGGACCGAAAGCGGCATCACCACGCGGCGGAACGTGGCCAATCGCGACACGCCGAGCGACCACGACGCCTCGAGCAGCCGGCGATCGACCGACGCGAACTCGACCGCGAACGGCTGCACCGCGAATGGCAGCGAGTACAGCACCGATGCGATCAGCAGCCCTTCGAACGTGAACGGCAGCCCGTGGCCGGCGAGGCGTGCGTAGGCGCGCCCGATCGGGCTCAGCGGACCGATGCCGACGAGCACGTAAAACCCGAGCACCGTCGGCGGCAGCACGAGAGGGAGGGCGACCACCGCCTCGACCAGGAACTTCCACCGCCGCGGCGAGAATACAATCCAGTACGCCAGCGGCACGCCGATCGCCAACAGCACCAGGGTGGTGAATGCGGCGAGGCGCACGCTGAGCCAGATCGCGATCCAGTCCACGATCTACCGACCCGGAGGGGAGAAGCCGTACTGCTTGAGAATCGCCTGACCGTCCGCGCTCAGCAGGAATCCACGCAGCGCGCGCGCGGCGTCGACGTCCGCGGCGCCTTTGAGGATCGTTCCTCCCTGCTCCAGGCGCGGATAGGTGCTGGTCGGGATCTCGAACCAGCGCCCTTTCCCCTTCATGTTCGGCGCCAGCGCCAGCGAGAGGGCGATGATCCCGACCTCGGCCGCGCCGCTCTGCACGAACTGCATCGTCTGAGCCACGTTCTCGCCCACCACCAGCTTGGGCCGCACGCGGTCGTAGACGCCGGCGGCCTGCATCGCTACCACCGCCGCGCGCCCGTACGGCGCGTGCTCGGGGTTGGCGATCGCGACGTGCGTGACTGACGCCGGCGTCAGCGCCTGCATCCCGTCGCGCTCGATGTCGAGCGGCGAGGACGCCGGCGCCCAGACGGCGATCCGCCCGATGGCGTAGGTGAACTCGCTCTGCGGCAGGGTCAGCCCGCGCGCCGCGAGTTGATTCGGGTAGGCGACGTCGGCCGACAGGAACAGGTCGAACGGCGCCTGGTTGAGCAGCTGCGCGTAGAAGGTACCCGACGAGCCGTAGGAGACGCTGACGTCGACGTCGTGAGCGCCGCCGAATCGCGCGATCACGTCGCTCAGCGCGGCGTTGAGGTCGGAGGCGGCGGCGACCCGCACCTGCCCTCGGCGCGCGGGAGACTCCGCCCCGGATCGGCAACCGGCCGCGCACAGCCCGGCGGCAAGGAGCGTGGGCAGCAGGACGCGGCGGATCAGCACAGTTGTTGCACAGTTTAATATGATTTAAGCTGAATCGTTCAACGGTACTAGGCCTTTACATCATGACACTCGTGACGGTGAGGCAGGCGGCGAGCCGGCTGGGCGTAGGCTACGGCCATCACCGGATCGCCGACGCCGAGGTCGAGCGTCCGCTGACTCCTACCACCGCCGCCGGCGCGTTCGTGCCGATCGCTCCGGCCCGATCATATCAATC
>DATASG010000203.1:0-2452 GCA_036269295.1 Vicinamibacterales bacterium
GCGCCGCGTTGCCGCGCCGCGGTGGTCGCGAAATAGGTCTGCACGTACAACGTCGCCACGATGCCAAATACGACGGCCAGGATGCTGCCGACGAAGACAGCGAAGAAGTCGTCGACGCGCGAGCGGCCGCGCCTCAGGCGATAGAGGCCCTGGAGCTGGAAGCCGAGGGGCACCAGCGTGGCGATGAACGGCAGCACGTTGATGTACTGCTGCAGCGGCGGCATCCCTTTGGTGATCGGGATGAGGCCGCTGATGAGATCGCTGTGGAACCGCAGCTCGTAGGCGATGATGAACGCCGTGACGCCGAGCATCGCGTCGGAGAGGACGTGGAAAGTGACGAGCAGGCGGTTGTGGCGGTTTACCACGCGGCCAGCTCCTCGACGGCGGCGGCCATCTCTTCAGCGAAGCGGGCGCGACTGAAGCGTTCGGCATGCCGGCGGATGACGCCGGCGTCGAATGGCTGGTCGAGCGCCTGGGTGATGCCGTCGGCAAACGCTTCGGGCGTCGATTCGCTGACCAGGATCCCGGTCTCACCGGCCACCACCGTTTCGAGCGCGCCGCCGCGCCCGAGCGCCACGACCGGCCGGCCGCAGGCCTGCGCCTCGAGCGGCACTATCCCGAAGTCCTCTTCGCCGGGGAGCAGCGTGACCGCCGCGCGCCGGTAGAGCGCGCGAATGTCCTCGTCGGAGCGGCGTCCCAGGAACTGCACGTCCGATCCGGCGGCGCGTTCAAGCGTGGCGCGCTCCGGTCCGTCCCCGGCAATCTTGAGCGGCACGCCGGCCGCGCGGCAGGCGCTGATCGCGAGGTCGATGCGTTTGTAGGGGACCAATGCCGAGACCACCAGCGCGAACCGGTCCGGACCTGGCGCGTCTGGGCTGAAGTATTCGGTGTCGACCGGCGGATAAATCACAATCGGCTCGCGATTATAGTATCGGCGGATCCTGCCCGCAACATAATGAGAGATAGCGACATAGCGGTCCGCGCGGTTGGCCGTATCCCGGTCCCAGCGAGCAAGCCCGGCCATGACCGGCCGCATCGCCGCGCTGCCGAACCGGCCGAGCCTCCCCGGCCCGAAATAGGCGTCGAACTGGTCCCAGGCATACCGCATCGGCGTCAGGCAGTAGCACAGGTGGGGCACGGTCGAGGGGTGCACGATCGACTTCACGCAGCAGTGGCTGATGCTGACGACCAGGTCGAAGCGATCGAAGTCGAACTGCTCGACCGCGGTGGGAAACAGCGGCAAGTAGTGACGGTAGAAGCGCTTGACCAGCGGCAGGTGCTGCACGAACGAGGTGTGGATCGGCCGGCGCTCGATCACCGGCGACACCGACCCGGGCACGTGCACCAGCGTGAACAGCTCCGCGTCGGGATGTTGCTCGCACAGCACCTCGAGGGCCTTCTCGCCGCCGCGCATGCCGGTCAGCCAGTCGTGGACCAGGGCAACTCTCAAAGCTCAACTCTCAAGGACTTCCCCATAGATCTGCCGGACGCGCCGGACCGATTGTTCCCAGGAGAATTGTCCCGCCCGCGCGATCCCCTTGTGCACCATGTCGCGCCGCAGCTTCTCGTCCGTCAGGACCCGATAGATGCCGTCGGCGATCGCCTGCGGATCGTACGGATCGACCAGCACCGCGGCGTCTCCCGCCACCTCGGGAAGCGAGGAGACGTTCGACGTCACCACCGGAGTCCCGCTCGCCATCGCTTCGAGCGGCGGCAGGCCGAACCCTTCGTAGAGCGACGGGAAGACAAAGACGCCGGCCAGGCGATACATCACCGCCAGCGTTTCCTCCGGCAGGTAGCCGAGAAACCGCACGTACTGGTGCAGCTGGTGCTGGTGCACCGCGCGGCGCAGCGCCGTGTACTTCGAGATCTCATCGCCGATCAGCACCAGCTTCAGATGATCGAGCCCGCGCTTGCGCACCAGCGCGAACGCGTCGATCAGCCGCTCGAGGTTCTTGTGCGGCTTGACGTTGCCGGCGTAGAGCACGAACTCGTCGGTCAGTTGGTAGCGCTCCCGCACCCGCACCACGTCTTCCTCGCGCGGCTCCATCGCGAAGCGCTCGTCGTAGGCGTTGTAGATCACGTCGATCTTGTCCGGCTCGGTGTCGACGAAGCGGAGGATGTCGCGCTTGGAGCTTTCCGACACGGTCATCACGCGCGTGGCCCGCTGCGACGCCTGCGTGATCGACCACTTCGCGTAGGCAAACGCGACCCGGTTCGGCAGATACTGCGGGAACATCAGGTGGATGACGTCGTGGATCGTCACGACGGACCGGCACTGCACGAGCGGCGGCAGCACGTAGTGGGGCGCGTGAAACAGCGTCACCCCCTCGCGCTTGAGCGCCCACGGGATCGTGAACTGTTCCGCGATCGAGTAGTTGCCGGACGTCTCCGGCACCGGCCGGAAGTTCTCGCCAACCGTCGCCAGCGCGTCGCGATCCTCTGGACGGCA